>NZ_NSGT01000012.1:0-10121 GCF_009192905.1 Xanthomonas sp. LMG 12459 | reverse complement strand
CCGCGCAACTGGTGCAGCTGCGCCAGGCCGAAGCGGTCGGCGCGGTTGATGACGATGGTGTTGGCGTTGGGGATGTCGATGCCCGATTCGATGATCGTGGTCGACAGCAGCACGTTGAAGCGCTGCTTCTGGAAATCCAGCATCACCTTTTCCAGCTCGCGCTCGGGCATCTGCCCGTGGGCGATGCCGATGCGCGCCTCCGGCACCAGCTCGCTCAGCTCGCGCTGCATGCGGCCGATGCTCTCCACGTCGTTGTGCAGGAAGTACAGCTGGCCGCCGCGCGCCAGTTCGCGCTGGAAGGCCTCGCGCAGCAGCGCGTTGTCCCACTGGGTGACGAAGGTCTGCACCGCCAGCCGATTCGGCGGCGGCGTGGCGATGATCGACAGGTCGCGCAGGCCGGCCATGGCCATGTTCAAGGTGCGCGGGATCGGCGTGGCGGTGAGGGTCAGCAGGTGCACGTTGGCGCGCAGCGCCTTCAGCGCTTCCTTCTGGCGCACGCCGAAGCGTTGCTCTTCGTCGACGATGACCATGCCCAGGTCCTTGAACTTCACGTCCGGCTGCAGCAGACGATGGGTGCCGACGATTACATCGATGCTGCCGGCGGCGACCTTCTCCAACTCGGCCTTGATCTCCTTGCTGCTCTTGAAGCGCGACAGCACTTCGACCTTGAGCGGGTAGTCGGCGAAGCGGTCGCGGAAGTTGCGGTAGTGCTGTTCGGCCAGCAGCGTGGTCGGCACCAGCACCGCCACCTGCTTGCCGGCGCTGGCCGCGGCGAAGGCCGCGCGCACCGCGACCTCGGTCTTGCCGAAGCCGACGTCGCCGCAGACCACGCGGTCCATCGGCTGGCTGCTGGCCAGGTCGCGCAAGGTGGCGTCGATCGCGGCCAACTGGTCGGGGGTTTCCTCGAACGGGAAGCCGGCGGCGAACGGCTCGTACATCGCCCGGTCCACCTGCAGCGCCAGCCCGGCGCGGGCCTGCCGGCGCGCCTGGATCTCCAGCAGCTCCGCGGCCACGTCGCGCACCTTCTCGGCGGCCTTGCGCTTGGCCTTGGTCCATTGTTCGCCGCCCAGCGAATGCAGCGGCGCGGTCTCGGCCGAGGCGCCGGAGTAGCGGCTGATCAGGTGCAACTGCGCGACCGGCACGTATAGCCGGTCGCCCTTGGCGTATTCGATTTCCAGAAACTCGCCGGGCATGCCGCCGGCATCGAGCACGATCAGCCCGCGGTAGCGGCCGACGCCGTGGTCCTCGTGCACGATCGGCGCGCCCTCGGAGAGCTCGCCCAGGTCGCGGATGATCGCTTCCGGCTCGCGCCCCACACGTCGGCTGCGCCGCGGCTGGCTGGCACGCTCGGGGAACAACTGGCGCTCGGTCAGCACCGCGATCCGCGGCTCCTCCAGCGCGAAGCCGTCGTCGAGCGGCGCAACCGCGATAGCGAAACGTGCAGCAGAAAGCCCCTCTCCCTCCGGGAGAGGGGTTGGGGTGAGGGTCAGACCGCTAGTGGAGTTCGTCTGCGCAACCGTGGAACTTGCCGAAGCACCCGCCTTCTTGGTTCCCGGCCGCGCAGACGCCGCACCCTCATCCGGCGCTTCGCGCCACCTTCTCCCGGTGGGAGAAGGAACAAATGCCGCGAAATTCGGCAGCACCTCCGGCTTCAACTCCGCGGCCGCCAACACTTCCAGCAGCGCCTCGCGGCGGCCGGGCGAATCGGCGGCGATCAGCACCCGGCCCGGGTAGTGATCGAGGAAGCTCTTCAGCGCCGCGCCCGGCGCGGCGTCCTTGGCCGCCACCGGCAGCGGCGGCAGCGGCTGGTCGCCCAGCGCCTGTGCCTCGTCGATGCGCGGGTGGTCGGCGGCCCACACGTCGATGCGCGGCAGCCCGTTGAGGCGCTCGCGCAGCGCGTCCGGCGCCTGGTACAGCTCCTCCGGCGCCAGCAGCGGGCGCTCCACGTCGTGGCGGCGTTGCTCGTAGCGGGCCTGGGTCTGCGCCCAGAACGCGTCGGCGGCGGCGCCCACGCCCGGGGCGATCAGTGGCAGCACGTGCTCGCCCAGATAATCGAACAGGGTGGCGGTGGCCTCGCGTGCGCCGCTGCTGCGGGTGTCCTGGAAGAACAGCGGCAGGTAGTACTCGATGCCCGACGGCGCCAGCCCGGCCTTCAGGTCCTGGTACAGCGCACTGCGCCGGGTGTCCACGTCGAAGCGTTCGCGCAGCGCGGTCAATACCCGCTCCACGCTGACGTCGTCCATCGGCACTTCGCGCCCGGGCAGCATGCGCACCGCCTGCACATGGTCCAGCGAGCGCTGCGATTCCGGGTCGAAGGCGCGGATCGAATCGATGTCCTCGTCCAGCAGTTCGATCCGCAGCGGTGCGTCGGTGCCCATCGGATACACGTCGAGCAGGCCGCCGCGCACGGCGAAATCGCCCGGGTCCATCACCTGCGGCACGTTGCGGTAGCCGGCGCTTTCCAGTCGCCGCTTCTCCGCATCCAGGTCCAGGCGCTGGCCCACGCGCAGGTCGAAACTGCCGCCGACGATGTAGCGCAGCGGCGCCACCCGCTGCATCAGCGTCTGCACCGGCACCACCACGATGCCCTGGGTCAGCGTCGGCAGCCGGTGCAGCGCGGCCAGGCGCTGGCTGACGATGTCCGGGTGCGGACTGAACTGGTCGTAGGGCAGGGTTTCCCAGTCCGGGAACGGCACCACCGGCAGGCTCGGATCCTCCCCGAGCAGGCTGTGCAGGTCGGCTTCGAGCTGGTGCGCGCTCTGGTTGTCGCGGGCGACCACCAGCAACGGCCCGCGGTGCGCGGATGCGGCGCAGGCGATGTGCCAGGCCAGAGCGGTGGAGGACGCGGGAGCGCGCCAGTGCGCGCGGAGCTGGCCGGACTTGGGCAGCGGCGGAACGGGGAAGGGAAGGGGCGGCATGGACCAACTAGTTTAGCAAGGTCGGGACCCGGGGCCCGGGACCGGGGGCACGTAAGAGCAGGAGCTGAAGCTGCCTGCGGAGCTCTGGCTTTTCCGGGTCCCGGGTCCCGAGTTTTCAGCTGCCCAGTTCCAGCACCACCCGCACCAGGTCCGGATTGTCCGGATGCGGCATGCGCTGGAAGCCCAGCGACTCGGCCAGCTGCAGCATCGGCACGTTGCGTTCGAGCACATCGCCGTAGAGCCGGTCCAGATACTTGCGGCGCGCCCACTTGACCAGCTTGCGCATCAATTGCCGGCCCAGGCCCTGGCCGGAAACGAAACTGCTGACCAGGATCGCGTACTGCGCCTCGCGGGTACCCGGGTTGATCGCGGCGCGCGCCACCGCACCGACCACGGCTTCGCCCGGCGGCAGCGGCTCGGCGGCGACCAGGATCAGTTCCGACTTCGGATTGGGATGGGTGAGGCGTTGCGCCATGTCCTCGGTCAGTTCCTGCGTCGAATGCAGGAAGCGCTCGCGGATCTCGGTCGGCCCGAGCAGGCCGAAGGCACCTTGCAGCGGCGCGCTGTCCTCCGGCCGGATGGGACGGATCAGCAGTTCGCGCCCACTGGGCAGGGTGAAGGTTTCATGCCACGGAGGCATGCGGTTGCGGGTAGCCATGGCCGTATGATCCTCGACGAAGCCCGGATTCTCGCATTACCAAAACCTTACGCCCGTGAACGCAGCGTCCTGCCGATGTGCCGTTCGGGCGGTCTTGCTAGAGTGGCGCTTCGTTCAAGGGAATGCGCGACGATGAAGACATCGCATGCCGTGGCCGTCTCCGCGGCGATCGGGCTGGGCCTGGCCACGCTGCTGGTGGGGCTGCTGGTGGGCGGTGGCAGGTGGCTGCTGCGCGTGCAGCACCACGACACGCCGACCGCCACCACCGCCGCTCCAGTCGCCGATGCGGAGCAACTGGCGACACAGGCATTGGCCCCGTACCAGGCGCGGCTGCAGGCCACGCGCCGGCCGGTGCTGCAGGTGCAACTGCAGCCGATGACGCAGGACGATCGCCTGGCCAGCAAGGTCGGCGGCCGTCCTTACTGGACCGCCGACAGGCCGTATCCGCACACGGCCGACGGCCAGCCGCTGGCGCTGCTGGCGCAGATCGATCTGGCGCGGATGCCGCCGCTGCCCGGCTACCCGCGCCAGGGCATGCTGCAGTTCTTCATCGGCGGCGACGACGACTTCTACGGGGCCAACTTCGGTGGTGCGCGCAGCGACCTGGCCGCGCTGAGCGAACAACGCAATTTCCGCGTGGTGTACTGGCCGCGGCCGAAGGCGTCGGCGCGGCAGGCCGAGGTGCCGTTGCCGGCGGCCGACACGTTGCCGTTCGATCCGGCGCGGCCGCGGGCGATGCGGTTCGACGCCGGCGAGGAAACCATCGGCAGCAGCGATGTGCGCTTCGAGCAGGTGCTGGGCAGGCCACTGGAAGAGGTGGCCGCCGCCTACGCCAAGCGCCACGCGGTGTCGCAGGATGCGGTGGACGACGCGCTGTTCGATGCGCTGAGCCGTGGCGGCAACAAGCTCGGCGGCTACCCGGAGTTCACCCAGCAAGACCCGCGAACCCTGCAGGACAAGCAGGTCCTGCTGCTGCAGTTGGACAGCGACGAGGAGATGATGTGGGGCGACAGCGGCGTCGCCAATTTCTTCATCG
The DNA here is from genome assembly GCF_009192905.1 of Xanthomonas sp. LMG 12459. NCBI lineage: Bacteria > Pseudomonadati > Pseudomonadota > Gammaproteobacteria > Lysobacterales > Lysobacteraceae > Xanthomonas > Xanthomonas sp. LMG 12459. Next base: position 5,509 of record NZ_NSGT01000012.1, on the reverse strand, counting down.
ATCCGGACGACCTGCGGCGCGGCGATTTCAGCCGCATCGCCTATAACTGGGATTGCTTCTGAGCGCGCGCGTGCGCCGCCCCGCGTACCTCATGCTTCGCGCTTGAGCCATTCCAGTCGCGTGCTGGCACCGGCTTCGCCCAGGTGCGCCTTCAGCGGCGGCAGCGCCTGCGCCAGCGCCTGCTCGAACTGCCAGGGCGGATTGAGCAGCAACATGCCGCTGCCGTTGAGCCGCAGCGGCGAATCGTCCGGGCGCACCTGCAGTTCGGCGACCAGCGCCGACGCCACCGGCAACGCCGCGGCCTTGCGGAAGAACGGCTGCAGGCTGCGCCGCTGCTTGATCGGATACCACACCGCGCACACCGCCTGCGGCCAGCGGCTCAGGGTCTCGCGCAGCGCGGCCACGATCAGCGGGTACTCGGCGTCCTGCGCCTCGTAGGGCGGATCGATCAGCACCAGCCCGCGGCCGATCCGGTTGGCCCCGGACTTCGGCGGCAGGAATGCCTTGATCGCCGCATAGCCATCGCCGGCATGCACCTGCACGCGGCGGTCGTGGGCGAACAACGTCTTGAGTTCGGCGGCTTCCTCGGTCTGCAGCTCGCAGGCGGCCAGCCGGTCCTGCGCGCGCAGCGCCTGCGCCACCAGCAGCGGCGAGCCAGGGTAGGCGACCAGGGCGCCGACCGGATTGTCGGCCTGCACCGCGCGCAGGTAGCGCTCCACCACGTCGGGCAGGGTCGGCTGGCCCATCAACCGCAGCACGCCGGCGGCGGCCTCGCCGGTCTTGCGCGCCTCGTTCGCCGCGAACAGATAGCGGCCGCGCCCGGCGTGGGTATCGAGCACGAAGAACGGGCTGTCCTTGCGCTTGAACGCATCGAGCAGCGCCAGCAGCACGATGTGCTTGAGGACATCGGCATGGTTGCCGGCGTGGAAGGCGTGGCGGTAATTCATCCGCGCAGTGTACGGGGCGTCACGCCGGCCGGCCACGCCTGCCGAGGTGCCGGGCGGGGCGGGTCCGCGGCCGCGGTACACTAGCCGGGCGACCGCTGGCGGCCGCACGGCGCCTGCCGGGCATGAGGCCGGAAGGTGTGGACGATGGGCCTGTGCATCCGGGCGCAGGCGTCGTCGGAGCGTTCGGGTGCGCAGTGCCGATACCGCGTGGGCGGCCGGCGGGTCCACGGTTCGCATGCTCATGTCTTCTCCCCTGTTGCTCGGTGTCCTGGCGTTGGCGCTGCCGTTCGCCGCCTGCGGCGCCTCCCGTGCCGAAGCCGCGCCCCCGGGCGCAGCGCAGGCTGCGGCGTTCGATGCGCTGATCGAGGATGTCGGTGCGCACGGCAAGGACATGGCCGCCGACGAGCAGGCCTACCGCGTCGCGCATGCGCGCCTGCAGGCGCTGCTGCCCGCCGGCGACCCGGTGCGGCGAGCGCGCCTGGACGCCTTCGACTGCCAGCATTTTCCGCAGGGCCCGGCCGCGGCGGTGGAGCAGGCGCGGCGCGGCGAGCGCGGCGCGATCGCCCGCGCCCATGTGCAGGTACGCCTGGAATACCTGTTGTGCGAGACCTATGCGCTCTACAACGACGGCCAGCGCCCGGCCTATCTGCGGCCTGCCACCACGATCCTGGCGCTGACCGGTGCGCACCGTTTCCCGCGCCTGCGCGCGGCCGCCCTGCGCATGCGCGCCTTCGCCGAGCGCGATGCCGGCCATTACGCCCAGTCGCTGCGTACCTTGCAGGAACTCCGCCGGCTCGACGAACAGCGCGATGGCGGCTGGGTCGCACTGCTGACCCTGATCGGCATCGCCGACGCCTACCTGGACATGGGCCTGCCGGACCTGTCGCACCAGGTCGTCGCCGAGGTCCTGCAGCGGGCCAGGCAGGGCGATGGCGGCTACATGCAGGCGCTGGCGGTGGAGCGCGAAGGCGCCATCGCCGAGCAGCGCGGCGATCTGCCGGCGGCGCTGGCCGCCTACCTGCGCGCGGCCGAGCTGCATGGCCGGCATCCGCTGGAGGGGTCGCAGGCGTCGCTGTTGCTGCGCGCGGCCCGGGTCAACGCGTTGCTGGGCAACCTGCCGCAGGCGCGGGCGCAGCGGCAGCAGGCCGAGGCGCAACTGGTCGCAATGGGCGCCACGCGGCTGATGCGCGCGCGTCGCGATTACGTCGATGCGCTGATCGCCGAGCGCAGTGGCGATGCGCGGACCGCGCTGGCGCTGGCCGAACAGGCCGAGCAGGGCTACCGCGCCAACGGCGACCTGCGCAGCCTCAGCGACGTGCTGGACCTCAAGGCCACCGCCTTGCGCGCGCTGGCCGCCTGGCGCCAGGCACTGGATGCGCGCGAGGCGCAGATGCGCGTGCAGCAGGAACTGGATACGCGCATGCAGCGCGAGCAATCGCAGTTCCTGATCGCCGAATCGGAAAGCCGCGAGCGCGACCTGGCGGCGCTGCAACTGGCGCAGAAGGCGGAAACCCAGCGTAACCGGCTGCAGGCGATGGAGCGCGAGGCGACCCTGCGGCGCGCGTTGCTGGGCGCGGCCCTGCTGTTGCTGGCGGTGCTCGTCGGGGTGTTGTTCCTGACCCTCGGGCGCCTGCGCGGCGCCCGCCGCGAAGTGCGGATCGACAGCCTTACCGGCGTCGCCTCGCGGCGCCAGGTCCTGGGCGAACTGGACACCGCGCTGGCGGCGTTGCCGCGCGGCGGACGCATGCCGCTGTCGGTGCTGGCGCTGGACGTGGACCACTTCAAGCGGATCAACGACGAGCACGGCCATGCGGCGGGCGACCAGGTGCTGCGGCTGGTCGCCACGACCCTGCGGCAGAGCCTGCGCAGGAACGACAGCTTCGGCCGGACCGGCGGCGAGGAATTCCTGGCGCTGCTGCCCGGCGCCGCCTGCGCCGAGGCACGGGAGCTGGCCGGGCTGCTGCGCGAGGTGCTGGAGCGGCAGTCGTTCGACGCGATCGTGCCGGGCCTGCGCCTGACTGTCAGCATCGGCGTCGCCGAAGCCGGCGCCGGCGAGAGCAGCCAGGCGCTGCTGGCGCGCGCCGATGCCGCGCTGTACCGGGCCAAGCACGGCGGCCGCAACCGGGTGGAACTGGCGTCGGCGCCGGGCGCGGCCAACGCGCGCGGCGGCAGCGACAGCTGACGCGCCGCAGGTGCGCGTCGGGTTTCGTGCCGATCCACGAGCGGTGCCGCGGAATGGCCGGACGGACTGCCGCGGCGCCCGCGCGACGGCTATGCTGCGCGCCATGTCCACGTCTGCCGCCGCCTGTGTCCTCGTGGTCGAGGACGAATCCGCCATCGCCGACACCGTGCTGTACGCGCTGCGCAGCGAGGGCTACGCGGTGCGGCATTGCCAGCTCGGCCGCGAGGCCCTGGCGCAGTTGCGCGAGGGCGGCATCGACGTGGTGGTGCTGGACGTCGGCCTGCCGGATCTGAGCGGGTTCGAGGTGTGCCGCACGCTGCGCGGTTTCAGCCAGGTGCCGGTGCTGTTCCTGACCGCGCGCAACGAGGAGATCGATCGCGTGCTCGGCCTGGAACTGGGCGCCGACGACTACGTGGCCAAGCCGTTCTCGCCGCGCGAACTGGTCGCGCGGGTGCGGGCGCGGCTGCGGCGCCCCGCGGCGGTCGTCGGCGATGCCGAGGCCGGCTGGCAGCAGCACGGCGATTTCGCCATCGACCGCGACGGCCGCCGCATCCGCTGGCGCGGTGCGGTGCTGGACCTGACCCGCTACGAGTACGCGTTGCTGGCAGCGCTGCTGCGGCGGCCCGGCGCCATCCTCAGTCGCGCGCAACTGATGGACCGCGGCTGGGACAGCAGCGCCGACAGCGCCGACCGCACCGTCGACACCCATATCAAGACCCTGCGCGCCAAGCTGCGCGCGGCCGGCGCCACCGACGATCCGATCCGCACCCACCGCGGCCTCGGCTACGCGCTGGAGGCTTGAGGTGCGGCTGGGGCTGAAGCTGTTCCTGGGCTTCTTCCTGATCGTCGGCGTGGCCGCCTTCTTCGTGATGCGGGTGTTCGTCAACGAGGTCAAGCCGGGCGTGCGCCAGGCGATGGAATCGACCCTGGTGGACGCGGCCAACGTGCTGGCGCAGATGGCCGCGCAGGATCTCAAGGACGGGCGCATCGCCAGCGGCCGTTTCGCCCGCGACCTGGCCGCGGCGCAGCGGCGCGATCCGCGCGCGATGGTCTGGCGTTTCCCCAAGCACAGCGTCGACTACCGCGTCACCCTCACCGATGCGGCGGGCATCGTGGTGTTCGATTCGCGCGGACAGGACATCGGCCGCGACAACTCGCGTTGGAACGACGTGTACCGCACCCTGCGCGGTGAGTACGGCGCCCGCTCCAGCCCCGAGGCCGACGGCGACCCCAACCACACGGTGATGCACGTGGCCGCGCCGGTCTACGATCCGGCCGACCCGCAGCGGCTGATCGGCGTGCTGACCCTGTCCCAGCCCAACCGCAGCATCGAGCCGTTCATCGTCGCCAGCCAGCGCAGCATCCTGTTGCGCGGGGCCTGGCTGATCGGCATCTCCGCGCTGATCGGGATCCTGATGACCTGGGGCCTGCTGCGCGGGATCGGCCGGCTCAACCGCTACGCGCAGGCGGTCAGCGTCGGTGCGCCGGTGCCGCCGCCGCCGCCGCGCCGCGACGAGATCGGCGATCTCGGCCGTGCGCTGGAGACCATGCGCCGCAAGCTGGAGGGCAAGCAGTACGTCGAGCAGTACGTGCAGTCGCTGACCCACGAGATGAAGAGCCCGCTGGCCGCGATCCGCGGCGCGGCGGAACTGCTGCAGGAGCCGCTGCCGGAACCGGAGCGGCAGCGCTTCGTGCGCAACATCGCCGAGCAGCAGCAGCGCCTCACCGAGACCATCGACAAGCTGCTGGCGCTGGCCGAGGTGGAACAGCACGGCTGGCTGCAGCGGCGCGAACCGGTGGCGCTGGCGCCGCTGTGCGCGGACCTGGCCGAAGCGCTGGCGCCGCAACTGCAGGCGCGCGGCCTGCAGCTGCAGGTGCAGGCGCCGGATCCGACCCTGGTGGTGTCGGGCGATCCCTACCTGCTGCGCCAGGCGCTGCACAACCTGCTCGACAACGCCATCGCCTTTTCGCCGGAGGGCGCGGTCATCGTGCTGCGTGCCGAACGCGGCGCCGACGCGCGCGTGTTGCTGACGGTGGAGGACGCCGGCCCGGGCGTTCCCGACTACGCGCTGGAGCGGGTGTTCGAGCGCTTCTATTCGCTGGCGCGCCCGGCCACCGGCCAGCGCAGCTCCGGCCTCGGCCTGCCGTTCGTGCGCGAGGTGGCGCGCCTGCACGGCGGCGATGCCAGCCTGCGCAACTGCGACGGTGGCGGCGCGGTGGCCTGCCTGGCGTTGCCGCTGGCCTGAGCCGGATCGATTCGTGCGCGGGCGCGCCGAGGCGGCCTGCCGGCGTTCCCTCGTCGGGACTGAAGTCCCTCCCACAGTGGGGGCGCACACCGCGTCGCAAGTACGCCGGCTTTCCAATCCCCATTCCCCATTCC
>NZ_NSGT01000119.1:0-9694 GCF_009192905.1 Xanthomonas sp. LMG 12459 | reverse complement strand
GAAGTGGTCGATGTCCAGCAGGGCGATCAGCAGCGGTTCCTGCGTGCGCTCGGGCGTCGCTGCAGCCTCGCGCGCCTGTAGCCAGGCGGTAACGTAGCGGCGATTGCGCAGGCCGGTGAGGGCGTCTTCCTCGCTCTGGCGACGGATGGTGGCCGCGAGCTGTTCCAGTTCGCGGTGCTGCGCCTGGATCTCCTCGTTCTTGCGCGCCAGTTCCGCGTTGATGCGCCGACGCGCGCGGCCTTCGCGCACCTTGAGCAGGAAAAAGCCGGCCAGCGCCAGCAGTGCGGCGAGTAGACCGTAGAGCACGCTGCGCTGGCGCTGCGCGCGCGCCTGCAGTTGCGCATACGCCGCCTGTTCGGCGGCGCGGGTGCGGGCAAGTGCGGCCAGTTCGCTGTTCTTGCGCGCCAGGTCCACCGCCGATTCGAGCTCGGCGATCCGGGTCTTTGATTCGACGTTCACCGCCTTGTCGTTGACCGCCTTGTACTCGCGCATAAGAGCAAGCGCCTCGCGGTCGCGGCCGAGTGCGTCGAGGTTGTCGATCATGCGCGGGTACAGTTCCAGCCGCCGGGGGACGTTGTCCCACTGCGTGAACATCTGCCGCGCGCGCTCGAACGCGGCGGCCGCGGCGTCGCGTTGGCCGAGATCGGCCAGCACGTTGCCGAGCGTGGAATAGACGATGCCTCCCTCGCCATGGTCGCCGCTTGGCGCCGCCCCCTCCAGCATCGCGGCCGCTTCGCGCAACAAGGGCAACGCCTCGCGCGGGCGATGCTGCAGCGCGAGTACGTTGCCCAGGTTGTTCAGCAATCCGATCAGCGACGTCTTGCCATCGGCACGCCCCGCCGCCAACGCCTGCCGGTAGATCGCTTCGGCGCGTTGCAGTTCGTTTGCGCCCTGATAGGCCGTGCCCAGGTTGTTGAGTATGTCCGCGCGCGTCAGGTCCTTGTACGGCATCGCATCGTAGGCAGCGAGCGTACGCTGGCCGTAGGCGATCGCCTTTTTCCATTCGTGGGCATAAATAAACACGCCGGTGGCGTTGTGCAGCATGGAGACGTCATCGGGCTTGCCCAGCGCCTTGACCACACGCTCCGCCTCGAGCAGGGCGGCGATGGCATCGGGCATGCGCCCCTGCTGAGCCGACACCAGGAACACGGTCTGGTTGGCCTTGTACTCCACCGGATCCGGATGCCGACGTACTCTGGACAATGCGATGCGGGCGACCCGCAAGGCGTCCTCCTGCGCACCCATCTTGTAGTAGGAGCGGGCCAGCAGTCGCCACAGCTCGGCGATGTGCGGATCGTGCGGCAGTTCCGTTTCCAGCCGCCGCATCTCGCCTTCGAGCTGCGCGATGCGGAGCGCGTCGCGCGGCCGCCAGATCTCGGCATTGAGTTGCGTGAACAGGCGCACCCGCTGTTGCGGCGACAACGGCTGGGCGAGCAGCGCCGAGCCGATGGAGACCACCCTGTTCGGCTGGCCCGCGGCGGCGGCCGCATCGACCAGTTCCAGGCCGAGCGCGATCGAGCCTTGCTTGTCGGCCGCGGCGTCCCAGGCCGGCATGCCCATCTGCAGCGCGGCCGCCGGGTCTGCGGCACGCACCGCCGCCACGCAGGCCGGCAACGCCTGCGCCGGTGCGCACCGCTGCATCGCGGCCGCGTGCGCCACCGCGGACGATACCAGCACACTCCCGCACAGCAGCATCCTGAGCGACTGCAAGATCAAGCGACTGCGCACTGCCATTCTCCCCAAGATGCCGCAGCACACGCCGGATCCGTGAATGCGGCGGATATCGTCGCACTCTGGTCCCACGCACGCCGCTGCCAGCGTGCAGCGACGCCGACCCGTGCAAGGATATCGGCCACACGGGCAATTTCTTGAGCTCCATCCCATGCAAGAGGCCACGTTACTCACGCTACGCCTGCACGCGCTTTTACCCGAGGGACCGCAACTAGCCCCTCTGCCACCGGGAGAGGGGTTGGGGGTGAGGGTCCGAGCACGCAGCACATCCATGCATCCCCCAACTCCAACCCCCAAGTCCCATCACAGCGGCGTCAGCTGCCTGAGTTGCGCGTCATCGGGAAACGTCTGGACGCGGTAACGCGGCGGATACAGCGGCGGCTGGGGCTCCATCAGGTCGCCAAACGCGGCAACAGCCTCGTCCCAGGACACCAGGACGACCGCGTCCTCCTCGGCGTCGTCGCGCGGGACGACCAGGGCGATCCGGTCGGCTCTGGGCAACAACGTATCGACGCCCTTGGTCCAGGTGCAGAGCGAAAACTGCCGCGCGCCGTCGTCGCGCTCCTGGTAGACGCTGAACGATGCGACGAAGATGTCCTGGTCTGTCGCGTCGTGGAGCTTGTCCAGCGCCGCCTTCTGATCGGCATAGGCAGGCGCGTCCAGCAGCCGGCGCAGGTCCGCCTGGCGTTGGCGATGCTCGGGCGACGCCAGCGCGAACGGCACCATGCGGCGTGCCTCGTCGTAAGTGAACACCAGCGCGGAGACGTTGCGGCCCTGCGCGGCCGCTTCCACGCTCAGTTCCAGCATCGCGCCGATGGCGGCGGCGTCGCGATCGCCCACCACCAGCAGGCAGTCGCGCGCTGGCAGCATGAACAGCGGATTGCCCGCCACCGGAACGCGATACAGCACGTCGGGCAGCAACGCGCGGCTGGTGTCGTAGGCATCCTGCCATGCGCCGCGGAACACGCCCGGCGCGACTTCGACGAAATGGTCGGCGGTCGCGTCGCGCAGATTGTCGCGGGCGATCGCCAGGCCTTCGTCCAGGGTGATCCCCCATGCCGCGCGCGGCCCCTGGAACAGCGTGGAGATCGTATCCGGCAGATCCAGCGCCAGCAGCTCGACGCAATCCTCGGCGATGTCGCGCCATGCATATGGGAATGGCGCATCGAGGCCTTTCTCCAGCAGGTGCTCCAGCCGCAGCTCCTCGAACATGCCGCGATTGCGGATCACCGGCATCAGCGTCGCGCGCACCTCGTCGAATGTCTTTTCCCGGCCACTCTCTTCCTGCGCGTTGAGCGAGGACGTCACATAGGCGCGCAATGCCTCGGCGCGGCCTTTGCGCGTCGCGGCCCTGTAGGCCTGATAGGCGTTGTGCAGATAGATGGTGTAGCCATTGCCGCCGACCAGTCGGAACGCGTCGGGCTGATAGACCAGCTCCTCGCGATAGCCCCGCGCGCGCAGGGCATCGGTGTACAGCCTGGCGAAGGCGCCGGGGCTGGGCGTGCGGCGGAACAGCGTGTCGAACAGTGCAGCGAACATCGGCGGTCGTCCTTGTCGAGTGGCGGCATGCGGGCGCCGCGCGGAATGCTAGCGCAGCTTTGCGGCAGCCGCAGATGGACGCGGACTGCAGTGTCCGCAACGGCACTCCGGCAACTCCGATTGCATCGAGCAACCAGAAAGCGCGCGCACGCTGCTCGGTCAGCTGTCCCTCCCACGTGCATGCACGGCGCACCGCATTACGCGTATCCGTGTGCGGCGCGAAATAAAAAGCCCCGCTGTCGCGGGGCTTTCTGGAGACTCGGCACTTCCTTCTCCCGCATGCGGGAGAAGGAGTCGCGTGCTGCCCGCCTCAGGCGAACGGATCCTGCAGCACCATGGTGTGCTCGCGGTCCGGACCGGTGGAGACGATCGAGATCGGGCAGCCGGCCAGTTCCTCCAGCGCACGCAGGTAGGCGCGGGCGGCGGGCGGCAGTTCGTCCCACACGGTGATGCCGTGGGTGTTCTCGCTCCAGCCCGGGAACTCCAGGTACACCGGGGTGCACTCTTCCCAGCCCTGCGCGTCCAGCGGCGCGTACTCGGTGCGCTTGCCGCGGTATTCGTAGGCGATGCACACCTTCAGCTTCTCCATGCCGTCGAGCACGTCGAGCTTGGTGATGCACAGGCCGGAGATGCCGTTGATGGCCACCGCGCGCTTCAGCGCGACGATGTCCATCCAGCCGCAGCGGCGCGGACGGCCGGTGGAGGCGCCGTACTCGGCACCGCGGTCGCGGATGCCCTGGCCGATCTCGTCGTCCAGTTCGGTCGGGAACGGGCCGCCGCCGACGCGGGTGGCATAGGCCTTGGCGATGCCCAGCACGTAGTCGATGTCCTGCGCGCCCACGCCGGTGCCGGCCAGTGCGCCGCCGACGGTGGTGTTGGAACTGGTGACGTAGGGATAGGTGCCGTGGTCGATGTCCAGCAGCGCACCCTGCGCGCCTTCGAACAGCACGCGCTTGCCCTGCTTGCGCAGGTCGTGAAGGATGCCGGCGACGTCGGACTTCATCGGCTGCACGTACTCGCCGAAGGCCAGCGCTTCGTCGAAGGTCTTCTGGAAGTCGACCGCTTCCACGCCCAGGTACTTGGTCAGCACGAAGTTGTGGTAGTCCAGCGCGGTGCGCAGCAGCTCTTCCAGCTGCGGCGGGTAATGCAGGTCGGCGACGCGGATGCCGCGGCGCGCCACCTTGTCTTCGTAGGCCGGGCCGATGCCGCGGCCGGTGGTGCCGATGGCCTTGCCGCCGGCGGCCTTCTCGCGGGCCTGATCCAGGGCGATGTGGTAAGGCATGATCAGCGGCGCGGCCGGCGAGATCTTCAGGCGCGAACGCACTTCCACGCCGGAGGTCTCCAGCTCCTCGATCTCCTTGCGCAGCGCGGCCGGGGAGATCACCACGCCGTTGCCGATCAGGCACAGCGCATCGTCGCGCAGGATGCCGGACGGGATCAGGTGCAGGACGGTCTTCTTGCCGTTGATGACGAGGGTGTGGCCGGCATTGTGGCCGCCCTGGAAACGCACGACGGCACCGATTTCCTCGGTGAGCAGATCGACGATCTTGCCTTTGCCTTCATCGCCCCACTGGGCGCCGAGCACGACAACTGACTGACCCATGGCTGGGTAACTCCTGGTTTGCTGCGCGACCGTCGGGGCCACGCGGATGTGGTGGCCGTGCGGGGACCGACCGACACCGGTGCGGCCGCTCCATCGGGGAGCGTCCAGGCGGCGGCAGGACCCATACACGGAAAAAGCCGGTCGAGACGCTCGCGTGGAGCGGGCCCGGCCGGCTTTTGTGCATTATCCGGGTTTTGGGTGGCAGTCACCACCCCCTGACCGGCCGCGTTCAGGACCGGCGACCAGCACCCGCCTGGCTCAGCCGCGCACCCACCACAGCGCCAGCAGGCCCACGCCGACGGCAATGGCGCCGGCCCCACGCAACTGCCGCGGCGGCATGCTCAACATCTGCTGCACCATGTGCCGCCACGCCTCCGGCGCGGCGAACAGCAGCAGACCTTCCAGGATCACCATCAGGCAGACCGCGGCGATGAGATCATGCATGGCGGTCTCCTGGAGATGGGCAGCCTGCAAGACGGACGCAGGAGCATCAAAGCAAGAGCAACAGCTTCCGCTGAAGCGGGTCACTTTTCTTTGCTTGTGCAAAGAAAAGTAACCAAAAGAAGCGCTTTACCACAGCCAAAGGCTGGTCAAGCACACCCCGACTCCACGCCCTCCGCGCTTCGCGCTACGGGTCCGCGAACAGGACGGGATTCGCGGAAGGGGCATCCTGCCCCTGCCGCGAACGGCGCACATCCATGTGCGCCGCCCTTCGGGTTTTTCCCGCCCTGTTCGCCGCTACGTAGGGGCCCCGGCACATCAAAAGCGAAGTAACAGCAACGAACGCAGGAGCAAAGTAGAGGCTGAGCAGGGAATCAGCCTCTAGCGAATCCCCAATCCCGACTCCCCAATCCCGCCCCTCAGCGATCGCTCTTGAGGTATTGCAGGAACGGATCGTTTTTGTCGAGCACGATCACGCCGTTGCCGTCGGCCATGGCGCCGCGGTAGGCCTCCAGGCTACGGTAGAAGGCGTAGAACGACGGGTCGGCGGAGCCGGCCTTGCCGTACACGCTGGCGGCCTCGGCATCGCCTTCGCCGCGCAGCTTCTGCGCGTCGCGCTCGGCCTCGGCGACCAGCACCGTGCTTTCGCGGTCGGCCTGGGCGCGGATGGTCAGTGCCTGCTCCTCGCCTTCGGCGCGCAGCTTGGCTGCTTCCTGCTTGCGCTGCGCGCGCATGCGTTCGTACACGTCGGTGATCACCTGGCTGTCGGTCGGCAGGTCGATCTGCTTGATGCGCAGGTCGACGATCTGCATGCCCAGGGTCTTGCTGGCCGCGTTGATCGCCACCAGCTGCTTGGCGATCAGTTCGCTGCGGTCGCCGGACACCAGCTGCTGCAGGGTGCGCGAGTTGATCTGGTTGCGCAGCGAGTCGGTGATGATCGGCGCCAGCAGGCTGTTGGCCACCTTCTCGTCGCCGCCGGTGGTGGCGCGGTAGAAGGCGCGCACGTCGGAGATGTAGCCGATGGCGAAGAAGCTGACGCTGACGTCCTTCTGCTCGGCGGTGAAGTAGCGCGCCGGGTTGGTGTCGATCACCTGGAAACGGCGGTCGAACATGCGCACCGACTCGACCAGTGGCACCTTGAAGTGCAGGCCCGGCTTGAGGTCGGCACGCACCACGCGGCCCAGGTTCAGCACCATCGCCGCCTTGTCCTCGGGCACCACGAACACCGAGCTGAGCAGCGCGAACAGCGCGACGACGGCAATGCCCGCCCACAATGACAGTTTCATCGCTGGATCTCCTCACGGCCGGTCGGGCGCGGCGTGCGCTCCGGGTTGCGGACACTCTCGGCCGAACTGCTGTTCAACGCCGGCATCAACACGTCCTGCGGCACCGTCGGCAGCGACGTGGTCGGCGCCGGCGGCGTCGCCGCGGCCGGCGCCTTGCTGTCGGCCGGCATCGGCACGTAGATCAGCTGGCGGCCGTCGCCGCCGATGACCTTGCGGTTCTCCGCCAGCACCTGCTGGATCGTCTCCAGCCACAGCCGCTTGCGGGTGACCTCCGGCGCGTTCTGGTACTGCTGCTGCAGCAGGGTGAAGCGCTCGGCGTCGCCCTGCGCGCGGGCGATCGCCGCTTCCTTGTAGCCCTCGGCGACGGTGCGGGTGCGTGCGGCCTGGCCACGCGCCTCCGGCACCACCTTGGCGGCGTAGGCCTGGGCCTCGTTGATCAGCCGCTCCTTGACCTGCTGGGCGCCGTTGACCTCGTCGAAGGCCGATTTCACTTCCTCCGGCGGACGCGCGTCGGGCAGGGTCAGGCCGGTCACGATCAGGCCGGTGTGATAGGCCTTCAGCGCGGCCTGCAGGCGCTCGCGCGCGGCCACGGCCATCGGCCCGCGGTTGTTGAGCACCGTATTGAGATCCGAGCGGCCGATCTGTTCGCGCACCGCGCTCTGCGCGGCCTGCTCCAGCACCAGGTCGGCGTTGCGCGCGCCGAACACGTAGGTGCGCGGGTCCTCGACCCGGTACTGCACATTGAGCGAGACGTTGACGATGTTCTCGTCGCCGGTCAGCACCGGCAGCTGGCTGTCGAAGGTCTTGATGCGGGTGGCATCGACCTTGCGCACGGTCTCGATCGGCCACGGCAGCTTGAAGTTCGGGCCCGGCTGCAGGATCCGCGAGAACTGGCCGAAACGCAGCACCACGCCGCGCTGCTGCTCGCCGATCAACTGGAAGCTGCTGAACAGCAGCACCAGCACTACCGCACCCAGGATCCAGCGGCCGATGCCGCCGCCATCGCCGAACAGGTCCTTCAACGGACCCGGCAACCCGCCCCACCTGCCTCCCCCATTGCCGCCACGCGGCGGCCAGGGACCGCGCCCGTGATTGTCGGGGCCGTCTCCGCCCTTGCCGCCAGGTGTGTTCCAGGCCATGCATGCTCCAAGAAGGAAGGTGGCGCCGCGTCGGTCACGCGCCGGTCACCGGATAATGAGTCGCCGATTCTACAAGATGGGGCAGACCCGCCGTTTCGAAAGGGTATCTTGGTGCATTCCTGCGTGCCGACCAAGGTGTTCCATGTCCGTTCCCGCCCAGTTCTCCGCCTTCCGCATCCACCAGGACGCCACCGGCTACCACGCCGGCCTCGTCCCGCTGTCCCTGGACCAGCTCAGCGAGGGCGAAGTGGTGATCCGCGCCGCCTGGTCGTCGGTGAACTTCAAGGACGCGCTGGCCGGCACCGGCCAGGGCAAGATCCTGCGCCGCTTTCCGCTGGTCGGCGGCATCGACGTGGCCGGGCACGTGGTCGCCTCCCGCGACCCGGCGTTCAAGGAAGGCGACGCGGTGCTGGTCACCGGCTGCGGCCTCAGCGAGACCCGCGACGGCGGCTACAGCGACTACGTGCGCCTGGAGTCGAAGTGGGTGGTGCCGCTGCCGGCCGGGCTGAGCCTGCGCGAGAGCATGGTGCTGGGCACCGCCGGCTTCACCGCGGCGCTGGCGCTGCTGCGCCTGCTCGACAACCGCCAGACCCCGGCGCTCGGCCCGCTGTGCGTGACCGGCGCCACCGGCGGGGTCGGCTCGCTGGCGGTCGACATCTTCAGCCGCGCCGGCTTCGAGGTGCATGCGGTCAGCGGCAAGGCCGAGCGCGCCGAGCAGCTCAAGGCCTGGGGCGCCACCCAGGTGCTCGGCCGCGAGGCCCTGCAGACCAGCCGGCCGCTGGAATCGGTGCGCTTCGGCGGCGGCCTGGACAACGTGGGCGGGGCGATGCTGACCAGCCTGCTGGCGCAGACGGCACCGTACGGCAATGTCGCCAGTGCCGGGCTGGCCGCGACCGCGGACCTGGATATGACGGTGATGCCCTTCATCCTGCGCGGGGTGTCGCTGCTGGGCATCGGCTCGGCCGGCACCGCCCGCGACCTGCGCGACCGCATCTGGCAGCACCTGGGCAGCGACTGGAAGCCGCGCCACCTGGAGACGATCTGCACCCGCGAAGTGGACCTGGCCGGCCTGCCGGAGGTGTTCGCGACGATGCTGGCCGGGCAGTCGTTCGGGCGCACCGTGGTGCGACTGGATCCAAGCGCGTAGCCACGCCGACGCTTTGTGACACGCAACGCTTTCCGCCTTCGCGCCGCTGCCTCTACACTCGGAGCCTCCTAGGGGGAACCACATGGCACGCATTCTGATCGTCGACGATTCGCCGTCGCAGTTGCTGGGCATCCAGCGCATCGTCGAAAAACTGGGGCACGAAACGATCACCGCCACCGACGGCGCCGCCGGCGTGGAAGCGGCCAAGGCGGCCTTGCCGGATCTGGTGCTGATGGACGTGGTGATGCCCAACCTCAACGGCTTCCAGGCCACCCGCACCCTGCGCCGCGAGCCGACCACGCAAAACATCCCGGTGATCCTGGTCACCACCAAGGACCAGGACACCGACCGCATGTGGGGCATGCGCCAGGGCGCCCGCGCTTACATCACCAAGCCGTTCTCCGAGGACGAGTTGTACGAGGTGATCGAGCGTGTGTTCAGTGGCGAGGATGCGCCGTAGAAGCCGGGATTGGGGATTGGGGAATGGGGATTCGTAGGGGCGGGTTTCCGGGCGGCGTTTGAGTGCGCGGCGTAAGGCCGCATGCAATCGGCGCGCCTTGTAGGAGGGGCTTCAGCCGCGACGGGCGTTACCGGTAACGCCTGTCGCGGCTGAAGCCGCTTGTGTCAAATAAGGGTCTATCGTTGTAGGTGAGAGCGGAGTGCGGCAGGCCGTTTAGCCGCAGTGCCAGCAAGCACGAGTAGGAGTCAGCGCCGCCGCACTCCGGTTCTCCTGCCTGACAAGCCCGAACAGTTGCCCGAGTGCAGCGCGCGCACCTGTCTCTTATCAACATCTGACGTCGCCGCCGAT
>NZ_NSGT01000118.1:0-13707 GCF_009192905.1 Xanthomonas sp. LMG 12459 | reverse complement strand
CTGTACGAGAATTGCCAACTGCGCATCCCTGTCGTCGAGACCTATCTGCCGTGCCGCGACGACGCCCTGGGCCAGGCGGCGTGCCGCGCGCTGGACGAACTGCGCCTGCCGTTGCGCGACGTGCTCAAGCGTCGCGTCGGCGACCTCTACACCGAGATTGGAGACCTTGCATGACTGCCATGCGCCTGCTGTTCCCGCTGTTCGCCGCTGCCTCCGGCGCTGCCGGGGCGGGCGGCGCCTTGGGCGCGGTGGACGACGCGGTGGTCGCGGCGCCGTCGGCCGGCTTGGGCGTGGGCTGGCGGTCGCACCCGGCCAGCAGGGCGGCAGCGGCGAACAGCGGGAACAGCAGGCGCATGGCAGTCATGCAAGGTCTCCAATCTCGGTGTAGAGGTCGCCGACGCGACGCTTGAGCACGTCGCGCAACGGCAGGCGCAGTTCGTCCAGCGCGCGGCACGCCGCCTGGCCCAGGGCGTCGTCGCGGCACGGCAGATAGGTCTCGACGACAGGGATGCGCAGTTGGCAATTCTCGTACAGCTCGGCCACCGGCACGTCGCTCAGGTCGCGGGCCAGCATCCAGTCGCCCTGCTCGGTACGACTGAGCAGGCGGATGCGCTCCAGTTCGCACAGCAGTTCCTGCACCAGCGAATCGGTCAGCATCGGCTCCAGCTCCAGGAGTTGGTCCTCCTGCAGCCCCCTGCCCTGCCTGCGCGCCTGCGCGAAGCGGCCGAGCAGGCGCAGCAGGCCGTAGATCTCGTAGCCGGCCGGCAGGCGCATCGAGGCCGGCTGGTAGCGGAAGGCGGCGATCGAAGAGGACACCGAGGCGCCGAGCAGGATCGCGATCCAGCTCAGGTAGATCCACAGCAGGAAGATCGGCACGAACGCGACCGTGCCGTAGATGCGCTGGTACGACTGGAAGCTGCCCAGGTACAGGCTCAGGCCCCATTTCACCAGTTCCAGCAGCAGCACCGCAAGCAGTGCACCCGGCACCGCATGGCGCAGCTTGACCGTGTGATGCGGCACCACCCGGTACACCAGGGTGATGCAGACGAATTCGATCAGCACCGGCGCCACGCTCAGCACTACCTGCGCCAGCAGCCGGCCCTCGCTGGTCTTGAACAGCGGCAGCGCGAAGAACCGCGCCGACACCGCCAGCGAGGCCGCGGCCAGCAGCGCGCCGAGGGTCAGCACGGTCCAGTACACCAGGAAGCGGGTCAGCTGCGGCCGCGCCGACACCACCCGCCAGATCTGGTTGAAGGTCTGCTCGACGCTGTTGAGGGTGATCAGCAGCGAGACCACCAGCGCGATCACGCCGGCGGTGGTCAGTTGCCCGGCGCTGGCCGAGAACTGCCGCAGGTAGGACTCCACCGAACGCGCCGCGGCCGGCACGAAGTTGGAAAAGATGTAGTCGCTGAGCTGGTCGCTCCACTTGTCGAACACCGGGAACGCCGACAGCACCCCGAACACCACCACCGCCAGCGGCACCAGCGCGAAGATGGTGGTGTAGGCCAGCGAGGCCGCGGCCTGGAACAGGCGGTCGTCGAGGAAGCGCCGCCACAGGAAGCCGGCGAAGCTGCGCATGCGCGCGCGGTCGCGCAGGCGATCGGCCCAGAGATTGACGGTGTCCAGCGGCTGCATCGGGCAAGGGTACCCGATGCGCATGGACGCCGGCATCGTCGATACTGGCGGTCGTTCCGATCCACGAGAGGGCCGCATGGCCGAGATTCTGGTCCTGTACTACAGCCGTGGCGGCTCGGTGGCGCGCCTGGCGCGGCAGATCGCGCGCGGCGTCGGCGAGGTGCCGGGCATGGCCGCGCGCCTGCGCACCGTGCCGCCGGTGGCGGCGGTCACCCAGACCAGCGCACCGCCGGTGCCCGACAGCGGCGCGCCGTACGTGGACGCCAGCGACCTGCGCGAGTGCGTGGGCCTGGCGCTGGGCAGCCCGACCCGCTTCGGCAACATGGCCGCGCCGGTCAAGCACTTCATCGACGGACTCGGCGCCGACTGGGCCAGCGGCACGCTGGCCGGCAAGCCGGCGGCGGTGTTCACCTCGACCGCGTCGCTGCACGGCGGCCAGGAAGCCACCCTGCTGTCGATGCACCTGCCGCTGCTGCATCACGGCTGCCTGATCGTCGGCATTCCCTACACCGAACCGCTGCTCAGCAGCACCCGCAGCGGCGGCACGCCGTACGGCGCCAGCCACGTCGCCGGCGCCGACGACGATCCGCAACCCAGCGAGGAGGAAGCACAGCTGGCGCGCGCGCTCGGCCGGCGCCTGGCCGAGATCGCGCAGCGACTGGCGGCGCCATGAGCGGCGGGCGCCTGCGGGTGGCGCTGGGGGCGACGCTGCTGGCGCTGGCGGCGCTGTTCGCGACCTGGTTCCACGACGATCGCCACCGCCTGGCCGCCCTGCTGGTGTTCGCGCTGCCGCCGCTGCTGCTGGCCGTGGGCGTGCTGCGCGGCTCGGCGCTGGCGCGCTTCTGGAGCGGCGTCGGCGCGCTGCTGTGGTTCAGCCACGGGGTGATGACCGCCTGGAGCCACCCGCCACAGCGTGGCTACGGCTGGGCGGAACTGCTGCTGGCGCTGCTGGTGGTGGGCCTGTCCAGCGCGCCGGGCATCCGCGCACGCTTCGCGCGCCGCCGCGGCGCAACCGGGCGCGACTGAGCGGCCGCCCCGCCGCGCCCGGTATCATGGACAGCCTGCGCGGCCACGGCCGCGCCCCGACATGCTTCTAGGAACGGCAATGGAAGAACTCCTGATCGTCACCACCGGCGGCACGATCGACAAGATCTACTTCGACGACAAGTCCGACTACCAGATCGGCGACCCGCAGATCGGCCAGATCCTCAAGGAACTGGGCGTGACCTTCCGCTTCACGGTGATCCCGATCATCCGCAAGGATTCGCTGCACATCACCGACGAAGACCGCGAGCTGATCCGCGCCACCATCGCCGCGCAGTCCGCGCGCCATGTGCTGATCACCCACGGCACCGACTCGATGGTGCAGACCGGCAAGGTGCTGCAGGCGATCGAGGGCAAGACCATCGTGATGACCGGCGCGCTGAACCCGGCGCGCTTCCGCGGCTCCGACGCCGAGTTCAACATCGGCTGCGCGGTCGGCGCAGTGCAGTCGCTGCCGGCCGGCGTCTACATCGCCATGAACGGGCGCATCTGGGATCCGCAGAAGGTGCGCAAGAACGTGGCGGCGAACCGTTTCGAAGCGACCTGAGCGGCGACGATGTCCAAGGCCACGCGCGCAACCAAGGCGCTGGATGCGGCCGGCGTCGTCTACCGGCTGCATCCCTACGACTACGAAGCCGAAGCCGGCGCCAAGGGCCTGCAGGCCGCACAGGCGCTGGGCCTGCCGCCGGAGCGGGTGCTGAAGAGTCTGATGGCCTGGGTCGACACGCGCGCGGTCTGCGTGGTGGTCCCGTCCGACCGCCGCGTGCAGTTGAAGAAACTGGCCGCCGCCGCGGGCGGCAAGGCGGCGCGGATGATGGAGGCCGCCGAGGCCGAGCGCCGCACCGGCTACAAGGTCGGCGGCATCAGTCCGCTGGGCCAGCAGCGGCCGGCGCCGGTGCTGATCGAGCAAACGGCACTGGGCGCAGGCAGCGTCTGGTTCAACGCCGGGCAGCGCGGCCTGCTGCTGGAAATGGAGGCCGCGCAGGTGCTCGACGCACTGCAGGCACGTGCCTGCGATCTGTGCGAGTGAGGCGCGTCAGTAACTCGCAGTTGCGCTCACGCCCGCCACCGCGGTGACCGCCTTGATGCGCACGTAATAGAGTCCGGCCGGCAAGGTCAGCGTGCAGCGCTCGGTGGTGCCGGCGGCGACCGACCTGCAACCGTACGCGGTATCGGTCGGCAGGGCGCCCGCACGCACGTACAGATCGGCATTGCCGCTACCCCCGCTCAGGGCCAGCGTCAATGCAGACGTGCCGGCAGGCACGCTGATCTGGTAGTACAGCGACGTTCCCGCCTTGAGCGACAGACTTGCCAGCGGCACGCCACGGACCAGCGTCTGCGCCTTCACTGTCGCCGCCACCGCCGCCCCCGCATTGACCAGCCCTGCACCGCAGCCGGCGGTGCACGCCACCGGCAGCGGGCTGGCGGTGGCCTTCAGCCGGGCCTCCAGTTCCGCCGGCGTCAGCGGATTCAGCGCTGCCGACAGCACCAGCGCGGCGACGCCGGCCACGTGCGGCGCCGCCATCGAGGTGCCGCTGTAGGACGCATACGCCGGCGCCCCCGGCCCCAGCGTGCCGGTATTGAGCGTGGACAGGATGCCCTGTCCGGGAGCGGCAATGTCCACGCCCGCCCCATAGTTGGAAAAACTGGCACGGGCGCCGGCGGAGGTGGTCGCGGCCACCGCGATCACGTTCGGACAGTTGGCGGGCACGCTGCCGGCGACATCGCTGTTGCTGTTGCCCGCAGCGACGACGACGCTGGTCCCGCGCGCAACCGCACTCGCGATCGCCCCTGCCATCGTCGGCGAACAGCTTCCGGCGGCACCCAGCGACAGGTTGATGACCTGCGCCGGCGTCGGGTTGGCGGGAACGCCGGCGATGGTGCCGCCGGACGCCCAGACGATGGCGTCGGCGACATCGGAGAGATAACCACCGCATTTACCCAGCACACGCACCGGCAGGAGCTTCGCGTTGAAGGCGACGCCGGCGACACCGGCGGCATTATTGGTGACCGCGGCGATGGTGCCGGCCACATGCGTGCCGTGCCAACTCGAACTCGCCGCCGGCGTACCGGCACCGCAGGTATTGGCGGGATAGCCATCGCCCGGATCGGCGGCGTCACGGTCGCGGCCGCCGCCATCGCCGGCCACCAGGGGATCGCTGATGAAGTCGTAGCCCGGCAACACCTTCGCAGCCAGATCCGGATGTGCGGTGATGCCGGTATCGAGCACTGCGACCACCACGCCCTTGCCCGTCGCCAGATCCCAGGCCGGGCGCACATTGATCGTCGCCGTACCGGTTCCGAACGCCCATTGTTGGGACAGGCCAGGATCGTTCGGGACCAGCAGGGGGCGCAACAGCACATCGACCTCCACGCGCGCGACCGCCGGATCGGCGGCCAGGCGCCGCATCAGCGTCT
Source organism: Xanthomonas sp. LMG 12459 (assembly GCF_009192905.1). Lineage (NCBI taxonomy): Bacteria > Pseudomonadati > Pseudomonadota > Gammaproteobacteria > Lysobacterales > Lysobacteraceae > Xanthomonas > Xanthomonas sp. LMG 12459. Next base: position 8,610 of record NZ_NSGT01000118.1, on the reverse strand, counting down.
CCGCCTCGACGCGATCCAGGCTGCGATCGGCGGCGATGACGTCGGCACCGGTCGCCAGGCGCCGCAACGATGCCAGGCCGAGGGCACGGCCGCGCCGGGCCGGCAACATGCGCGCGGCCTCCGCCAGCGGTGCCGCGCGCGAGGCCAGCGCAGGCGCGGCGCCATCGCGATAGGTGACGATGAAACGCTGTGGATTCGGCGTCGTCGCCAGCGCCTGCAATCCGATCTCGCCGGCAGCGGCGGTGCCGGCGGCTGCCAGCAGCAAAAGGCACGCGGCGCTGCGGCGCCGAAGCACGCTGTACTTGAACATGAGACTCCCCCGGGCTGTACACATGGCGCAGTCGGCCGTCCACCGCGCAGGTTCGAACGTGGCGGTGCAGGCCGCGGCCACCGCGTACGCGACAGCCGCAGGACGGTCCTGCACCGCGGATAGCGGCAAGGCGCGGATCGGGTGGAGGGCGCAAGCGGCGCAATGTGCAGATCTGTGATCGGCGACGAGCCCGGCTGCGGAATGCATCAAGACGACCGGACCAGGGCGGCCGGACGCGGCACAAACAAAAAAGCCCCGCGCCGAAGCGCGGGGCGACCGAGAGTGGCGGCGGCGGCGTCCTGGCCGACCGCTGCGATCCGGCACCGGGAGGTGCGCGGCGGCCATGGCGCGGCCGCCGCGACGGAGTGCCTCAGTAGTCGGCCTTCAGGCTGACACCGGAGAACGTGCTGTACGCCTTCACCCGCACATAGTAGGTGCCGGCCTGCGGGGAGTTGAAGGTGCAGCTCTCGTTGTTGCCGTTCTTGTACGGACGGCAGTCGTAGGCCGAGTCGGTCGGCGCGCTGCCGAAGCGCACGTACAGGTCGGCATCGCCGCTGCCGCCGGAAGTGGTGACCACCAGGCTGCTGGCGCCGGACGGCACCTTGACCGTGTAGTTCAGCGAGGAACCGCTGTTGGCGCTGAGGTTGGTGACCGCCACGCCATCCTGCAGTTCGTTGCTGCTGCCACCGCCACCGCCACCACCGCTGCTGCCGCCGTTCAACGCCGCGGTGACCGCCGCGTTGGCGTCGAGCAGACCGGCGCCGCAACCCTGCGAGCAGGAGAAGCTGGCCGCGGTGTTCTTGATGGTGCTTTCCACCTGCGCCGGGGTCAGCGCGGTCGGCGCCACCGACTGCATCAGCGCGACCACACCGGCCACGTGCGGGGTCGCCATCGAGGTGCCGTTGTACGAGGCGTAGCTCGGGTTGCCCGGGGTGGTGGTGCCGTCGTTGAGCGTGGACAGGATGTTCGAGCCCGGCGCGGAGATGTCGATGCCCGCGCCGTAGTTCGAGTAGCTGGCCTTGGCCCGCGACGAGGTGGTCGCCGCCACCGCGATCACGTTGTTGCAGTTGGCCGGCACCGAGCTGGACACGTTGGTCGAGCTGTTGCCCGCCGCCACCACCACCGTGGTGCCGCGGCTGACCGCGCCGTTGATGGCGTTCTGGTAGGTGCTCGAGCAGGTGCCGCTGCCGCCCAGCGACATGTTGATGACTTCGGCCGGGTTCTGGTTGGTCGGCACGCCGCTGACGGTGCCGCCGGAGGCCCAGGTGATCGCATCGGCGATGTCGGAGGTGTAGCCGCCGCACTTGCCGAGCACGCGCACCGGCAGGATCTTGGCCTTGAACGCGGTGCCGGCCACGCCGGTGCCGTTGTTGGTGATCGCGGCGATGGTGCCGGCCACATGGGTGCCGTGCCAGCTGGAATTGGAGGCGGGCGAACCGGAGTAGCACTCGCCGGCAGCGGCCCAGTCGCCTTCGTCGGCCGGGTTGCTGTCGCGGCCGTTGCCGTCGCGCGCCGAATCCGCATCGCTGATGAAGTCGTAGCCCTGCAGGACGTTGGCGTTGAGGTCCGGGTGGCTGGTGATGCCGGTGTCGATCACCGCCACGACCACGCCGTCGCCGCTGGCCTTGTCCCAGGCCGAGCGCACGTTGATGCCGGCGTTGGTGGTGCCGAAGGCCCACTGGTCGCCCAGGCGCGGATCGTTCGGGGTCAGCGCGATGGTCATGCGCTGGTCGACCTCGACGTATTCGACGTTCGGGTCGGCGGCGATCTGCCGCATCAGCGTCTCGGCCTCGGCGCGGTCCAGCGGACGGCTGGCCTTGACCACTTCCGGACCCACCGCCAGGCGGCGCAGGCTGGTCAGGCCGAGCGCGCGGCCGTTCTTGGCCGGCAGCGCGGCGGCGGCCGACTGCAGCGTCGCGCGCAGCGCCGCCGAGGGCGCCGCAGCGGCGGCGGACGCGCTGGAGATGCTGACCGGCGCGGCATCGCGGGTCTTGACGATGAAGCGCTGCACGGTCGGCTCGGAAGACAGGCCGGAGAGGTTCACGTCACCGGCGAAGGCTGGGGTGGCCAACAGCAGGGAGGTGAGAGCGGACGCGCCCAGCACGACCAGCCACGGACGCTGGCGCGACCCACGATGCGACATTTCGGACATTCGGACTTCCTTTCGGTTGAGTAGCCGCCTGATGGCGGTGTTCCGCGCCGCACCGGTCCGGTCGAAACCTGAACCTGGCGTGCGTTGCGAGCCCGGTCGGATGGCGTGTTGCCGACCATTCATCGACGCTAGCTCAGTACAAGCGCGTATGGAGCAGGGTGTGACGGAAATCCGTTGTACAAAGCGAAGAAATGCAATGAACGTCGATGTCATAAAGAGAACTACACCTCATTTTTGCTGCGATGCAGCATGGAAAGACGCCAGACTCGGCAAATCAGGGGCAGATTTTTGGCTCCCGCGCGACACACGGGACAAGAAAAGGAGACAGTGGATACAGACGACAGAGGTCGCCTGCATGGCAGCGCCATACATCGGGACGGACACGGAATGTCCGGGGAGCGGACTCCCGGGAAGGCGCGATGCGGAGGCGGGGCGGCGACACATCGCACGCCCCGGCGCACCAGCGCGGACGTCGCCGGCGATGGTCGACGCTGTCGGACCATGCGCCAAGTGGCATGAGGTCCATTCGCCAGGGCAGCCAACGGCCGCCCCAGCGTTGGGCGCTCGGCTCAGCCCAGCCGCACCAGCCAGCCGTGGCGGTCGGCCACGCGGCCGTACTGGATGTCGGTGAGTTCCTGGCGCAGCGACAGCGTCACCGGGCCGGCGGGCGCGGTCAGGTCGCCGACCGCGAAGTCCTTGCCCTTGAGCTGACCGATCGGAGTCACCACCGCGGCGGTGCCGCAGGCGAACACCTCGGCGATCTCGCCCGAGGCCACGCCGTCGCGCCACTCGTCGATGCTCACCTGCCGCTCCACCACCTGCATGCCGCGGTCGCGGGCCAGTTGCAGGATGCTGTCGCGGGTGATGCCTTCCAGGATGCTGCCCGACAGCGCCGGGGTGACCAGGCTGCCGTCGCGCATCACCAGGAACACGTTCATGCCGCCCAGTTCCTCGATGTACTTGCCCTCGACCGGATCGAGGAACAGCACCTGCGAGCAGCCCTGCGCCTGCGCCTGCTGCTGCGGCAGCAGCGAGGCGGCGTAGTTGCCGCCGCACTTGGCCGCGCCGGTGCCGCCCTTGGCGGCGCGCGCGTAGTCGGTGGACAGCCAGATCGCCACCGGCGCCACGCCCTTGGCGAAATAGGCGCCGGCCGGGCTGGCGATGACGTAGTAGCCGGCCTTCTGCGCGGCGCGCACGCCCAGGAAGGCCTCGTTGGCGATCATGAACGGACGGAAATACAGGCTGGTTTCCGGCGCCGACGGCACCCACGCCGCATCCACCGCGATCAGCTGCCGCAGCGATTCCACGAACAGCTCCACCGGCAGCTCCGGCAGCGCCAGGCGCTGCGCCGAGCGCTGCAGGCGCTTGCCGTTGGCCTCCGGGCGGAAGGTCCAGATCGAGCCGTCGGCATGGCGGTAGGCCTTGATGCCTTCGAAGATCTCCTGGCCGTAGTGCAGCACCGAGGCGGCCGGATCCAGCGCCAGCGGGCCGTAGGCGCGCACTTCGGCGTCGTGCCAGCCCTGCTCGCGGCTCCATTCGATGGCGACCATGTGGTCGGTGAAATAGTTGCCGAAGCCCGGCGCGGCGAGGATCTGCGCGCGCGCCTCGGCGTTGCGTGCGGCGGTGGACGGGGTCAGGCGGAACTGCGTGGACGGCTCGGTAGCGGACACCGGGAATTCCTGTGGTAGTCGAGGGATGGCCAGGGCCGCAGCGTCGTGGCGACGGCAGCGGCGGCGCCCGATCGGGCTCCGTCGCGACGCGCGAGGCGTCGCGCGCGGGTCAGAGCATGCCGGTTTCCAGGCGTGCGGCCTCGGACATCATATGCCGGCCCCACGGCGGATCGAACACCAGCTCGACGTCGGCCTCGGCGATGGTCGGGATCATTTCCAGCTTGCTGCGCACGTCGTCGACCAGGATCTCGCCCATGCCGCAGCCGGGCGCGGTCAGCGTCATCTTGACCTCGACGGTGCGCTGGCCATCCTCGCGCGCGTGCATGGTCACGTCGTAGATCAAGCCCAGATCGACGATGTTGAACGGGATCTCGGGGTCGAAGCAGGTGCGCAACTGCTGCCAGATCAGGGCTTCGACCTGCTCGTCGCCGGCGTCCTCGGGCAGTTCCAGCCCCGGCGGCGGCTCCTTGCCGATGGCGTCGCCGTCCTTGCCGGCGATGCGGAACAGATTGCCCTCCACGAACACCGTGTAGCTGCCGCCCAGGGCCTGGGTGATATAGCCGTAGCTGCCGGCGGGCAGGGTCACCGCGTCGCCCTGCGGCACCATCACCGCGGCGCAATCGCGTTCGAATTGGACAGGTTCGCTGCTGCGTGAGTACATGGGGGCGATATGGGGCCAGGCCCCGCCGGTGCAAGTCGTGCAGTTTATCCGAGTGCGCGGGGCGCGCGCCGGAAGTATCCTGTACGCCTTCTCCGGGAACATCGAATGCCGCCTTCCTCCACGCCGGCCAGGCCCTCGCACTGGCTGTGGCCCTTGTTGCTCGCCATGGGCTGTTTCACCGCGCTGATCGCCTGGTTGCTGGTGGCGCTGTCGCTGGGTCGCCAGGCCGGCTGGATGGCGGTGGTGGTGGCGCTGGAGATCGCCTGGATGCTGCGTTTGGGCAACCTGCCGCGCGGCCCGCTGCGCATCGCCGTGGCGATGAGCGCCACGGTGCTGGTGATCGTCGCCGCCAACTGGGGCATCGCCGCCGCGCAGATGGGCGCGGGGCTGGGCCTGAACGTCTGGGATTCATCGCTGAAGATGGGCGCCCACTACGCCTGGACCCTGACCGTGCTGGCCAACAGCCCGGGCGACCTGCTGTGGCTGGGCATCGGCGTGGCCACGGCGTATTTCAGCGCGCGCTGAGCACGGCCGGAGCGCGGCGGACGCCGCTGGCATGGCGATGGTGGTTGCGGCCTGATCACCCCCCGATCATCCGCCTTGGCCATGAGGCGCATCGTTTTTGTAGGCGCGGCCGAAGCCGCTCCTGCGCCCTGCGCTCGCTACATCACTCCTGCCCCGCCACTCCGCCCGCAACGGCTCAATGCCCGCCGCCATCCAGCGCCTTCAGTTCGCTGACCAGGGCGCCGGCCGCCTCGGCGCCGTCGCCGTACAGCATGCGGGTGTTGTCGGCATAGAACAGCGCGTTCTCGATGCCGGCGAAGCCGGTGCCCTTGCCGCGCTTGATGACGATGACGTTCCTGGAATTGACCACGTCCAGGATCGGCATGCCGTAGATCGGGCTGGCCGGGTCGGTCTTGGCCACCGGATTGACCACGTCGTTGGCGCCGATCACCAGTGACACGTCGGTGCTGGCGAACTCGGGGTTGATGTCGTCCATGTCGGCGATCAGGTCGTAGGGCACGCCGGCCTCGGCCAGCAGCACGTTCATATGCCCGGGCATGCGCCCGGCCACCGGGTGGATCGCGAACTTGACCTTGACTCCGCGCTCGATCAGCCGCTGCGCCAGTTCCCAGATCTTGTGCTGCGCCTGCGCCACCGCCATGCCGTAACCGGGCACGATCACCACGCGCTCGGCGTAGGCCATCATCGCCGCCACGTCGCCGGCCTCGATCGGCTTCTGGCTGCCGGCGATCGCCTGCGCCTGGCCGCCGCCGCCGAAGTTGGAGAACAGCACGCCGCGGATCGGCCGGTTCATCGCCTTGGCCATCAGCCGGGTCAGCAGGATGCCGGCCGCGCCGACCATCATGCCGGCGATGATCAGCGCCTCGTTGCCGAGCACGTAGCCCTCGAAGGCCACCGCCAGGCCGGTGAAGGCGTTGTACAGCGAGATCACCACCGGCATGTCGGCGCCGCCGATCGGCAGCGTCATCAGCACGCCCAGGGCCAGCGCCAGCACGAAGAACAGCACGATCGCCAGCGGACTCAGGCTGATCGCGGCCCAGGCGCCCACGCCCAGCATCGCCACGCACACCAGCAGGTTGAACGCCTGCTGCGCGGGGAAGGTGACGCGCTTGTCCAGGCGCCCGTCGAGCTTGGCCCAGGCGATGATCGAGCCGGACAGCGACACCGCGCCGATCGCCGAGCCGATCACCGCCAGCGCCAGCGTGGTCGCATCCGGCTGGCGCGCGGCCAGCGCGGCGATCGCGGCCTCGCTCCAGTGCGTGGTATCGCGGCGCATCAGGAACGAGAAGCGCAGCAGCTCCACCGCACCGATCGCCGCCGCCGAGCCGCCGCCCATGCCGTTGTACAGCGCGACCATCTGCGGCATGTCGGTGATCGCCACCTTCTTGGCGGAGATCCACGCCGCGGCGGTGCCGAGCACGATCGCCAGCACGATCAGCGGCAGGTTGTGCAGACCCGGCAGCAGGAAGGTGGCGGCAGTCGCCAGCAGCATGCCGAAACCGGCCCAGCGGATGCCGCTGCGCGCGGTCCTGGGCGAGGCCATGCGCTGCAGGCCGAGCAGGAACAGGGTGGCGGCGACCAGATAGCTGCTCTTGATCAGGATCGGCAACAGTTCCATCAGCACGCGTGCTCCGAAAAAGGACATCTGCCCGAGTGGCAGAAAGTACGAGAGGACGCCCGACGCGAGGCCGAGCAGTGCGAGCAGGACGGCCACGGCCAGCGCCGCGGCGGTGCGCCGATGCCGCGCATTCAATCCTTCGCCTTGGTCTTGGAGGCATCCGGCTTGCTGGACTTGAACATGTCCAGCATGCGCTCGGTCACCACATAGCCGCCGGCGGCATTGCCGGCACCGAGCAGCACCGCGACGAAGCCGATGGCTTTCTCCAGGGTGGTGTCGGCATGCCCCAGCACCACCATCGCGCCGATCAGGACGATGCCGTGGATGAAGTTGGAACCGGACATCAGCGGGGTGTGCAGGATCACCGGCACCCGCGAGATGATCACATGCCCGGCGATGGCCGCCAGCATGAAGATGTACAAGGCCACGAACCCGTCGCTCATCGCACCATTCTCCCGGGCGCCGCGCCCGTCCGCCGCATCATAACCGCGTGCTGAACCGCTGTGCGATGCCGGCATGCGGTTGCGCGAAGGCCGCGAGGCCCGGCCGGTCAACCACGCCCGCCACCGCGCGTTAACCACGGCATCCCCCTGCCGGAAGCTAAGCTGTGCTGGTGAGCACGCCCGCCCTCGCACCGCCATCGACCGATGCCGACACCGAACAGCGCCCGCTGCCGGCGTCGCTGGACGCGTTCCTGGCCGAGATCGGGCCGCGCGCGTTCCGCTTCGCCGAAGCCGGACTGCGCCAGCGCGAGGACGCGCTGGACGCGGTGCAGGACGCGATGATCAAGCTGCTGGCCTATCGCGAGCGCCCGGCGCAGGAATGGACGCCGCTGTTCTGGAGCATCCTGCGCCGGCGCATCATCGACCTGCAGCGCCGCCGCACCTTCCGCCTGCGCTTCTGGGCGCCGACCAGCGAGCGTGACGCGGACAGCCCGCCGGACTGGGCCGACGACGGCCCCAATCCGTCCGAGCAGCACGAGCGTCGGCAGACCCATGCGCGGCTGGTGACGGCACTGCGCGCGCTGCCCGCGCGCCAGCGCGAGGCCTTCACCCTGCGCGTACTGGAAGAGCTGGACGTGGCCACCACCGCACGCGCGATGGGCTGCTCGGAAGGCTCGGTAAAGACCCATCTGTCGCGCGCCCGCGAGGCGCTGCAGAAACATCTGGAGGACGTCCGATGACATCCGATCCCACCCGCCCGGCGGATTTCGACACGCAGATGCGCGCCGTCCACCAGGCCGGCTTGCAGGCCCTGCCCGCGCCGACCCTGGCGCGGCTGCGCGCCGCACGCCAGCAGGCCAGCCGTGCGCACGCGGCGCCAAGCCGGCGCTGGGGCTGGCTGCTGGCGGCGGTCCCGGCGCTGCTCGGCGCGGCCCTGGGCGTGCATCTGCTGCTGCGCCCCGCACCGTCGATGCCGACCACCACCACCGCCAGCGTCGCCACCGCCACTGCCACTGCCACGACCGTGGCCGCGACCGCCTCGGTGCGCGCCGGCGCGGCCGCCGACAGCGACCAGGCCGCGACCGCGATGCTCGACGAAAATCCCGACCTGTACCTGTGGCTGGGCTCCGATACCTCGCTGGCAATGGAATGAACCCGATGACTCGCCTGATCCGTCTCTCCCTGGCGCTGACGCTGCTGGCCGGCACTGCCGTCCCGGCGGCCTTCGCCG
>NZ_NSGT01000117.1:0-5870 GCF_009192905.1 Xanthomonas sp. LMG 12459 | reverse complement strand
GCCCCCAAGCGATGAGACCCGCCCCGCTCCTGCTGGCCCTGCTCGCGCTGTGGGCGCTGTACGGCCTGGCCGTGGCGCTGGGCTGGCTGCCGCTGTGGAGCTGGCAGGCGGTCGCGGCGGGCATCGCGCTGGTCGCTGCGCTGGATGCATGGCGGCTGTGGCGCCGGCCGACGCCGCAGGTGCGCCGCGAGCTGCCCGAAGCGCTGCCGCTCGGTGTGCAGCGCGACGTGGTGCTGCACCTGGACAGCGCGCAGCGCCAGCGCGTGGACCTGTTCGACCTGGTGCCCAGTGGCTGGGAGCTGCAGGGCCTGCCGCAGCGCATGACCCTGCCCGCCGCGCATCAGACCCAGGTGCGCTACCAACTGCGTCCGACCGCGCGCGGCCGCTTCGTCTTCGACGGCACCCACCTGCGCCTGCATGCGCCCTGGCGCCTGTGGTGGCAGCAGCGTCTGGCCGGGTCCGCACAGACCGTGCGCGTGTATCCGAACTTCGCGCCGCTGACCCGCTTCGCCCTGTTCAGCGCCGAACAGGCCTCGCGCCTGGTCGGCGCGCACCTGAAGCGGCGCCGCGGCGAAGGCACCGACTTCCACCAGATGCGCGAATACCGGGTCGGCGACAGCCTGCGCCAGATCGACTGGAAGGCGACCTCGCGCGCGCGCAAACTGATCTCGCGCGAGTACCAGGACGAGAAGAACCAGCAGTTGCTGATGCTGATCGACACCGGGCGGCGCATGCTGGCCAGCGAGCGTGGCCTGTCGCACTTCGACCATGTGCTCAACGCCGCGCTGGTGGTGTCGTACCTGGCGCTGCGCCAGGGCGATGCGGTGGGCATGATGGCCAGCGGCAGCGACGCGCGCTGGGTGGCGCCGCAACGCGGCATGGCCACCGTCGACGTGCTGCTGCGGGCCAGCTACGACCTGCAGCCGCAGCCGGTGGCCACCGATTACCTGACCGCGGCCACCGAACTGTCGCTGCGCCAGCGCCGCCGCGCGCTGGTGATGCTGGTCAGCAACGTGCGCGACGAGGACATCGAAGACCTGCTGGCCGCGGTGCGCCTGCTGCAGCGCCGCCACCTGGTGTGCGTGGCCAGCCTGCGCGAGCGCGAACTGGACCAGGCGCTGGCGGAGGACGCACACGAGCTGCCGCAGGCGGTGCAGGCCGGCGCGGTGGCGCGCTACCTGCAGCAGCGCAGCGCCGCGCACGATGCGCTGCGCAGCCACGGCGTGATCGTGCTCGACGTCACCGGCGAGGAACTGCCCGCCGCGCTGATCGAGCGCTACCTGGCGGTGAAGCGCGACGGGTTGCTGTAGCGCGACGCTGCGGCCCATGGCGATGTCGCCCCCCTCTGCATCGAATGTCACTTGCTGTTGGCCAGAATGAAACGCCGTATGCCGCCCACATAGGCCTGCTCGGTGCGCAGGCCGTGATGGCGAAGCCGCAGCCGACCACGGACCTGACCCAGCAGCTTGGAGGAGAGGCGCGCCATTACGCATGCAGCGTCACGGGTGTAACTCATACGCCCGCTCAAACGTCGGATAACGCAACCAGCATCGACGCCAAGACCGGCGACTGCCATCGGGCAAGTCATTGTTACGGATTAGGAATTCACCCCTTTCCAAGACCTCCGGCGTTAGTCGATACTTGGTGCAACGCCGCTTTTAGGCGGTCCAATAGTAGTTAGGTGCTATGACATCAAACTCGCCATTCATTGGTGCCACTGCAACGATAATTGCAGCCTTGGTCGCGGGCAGCGTCACGTATCTAGTCGCTGTCTTTACAAAGGAGAGCAAAGTTTCCGAATTCCGCCAGAGCTGGATCGACAACCTTCGTGAGGACACAGCGAAGTTCATGGGGATCTGGTACTACGTCGCCGCGGAACTAGAGCTAGTTCCTTCTCAAGAATTCACAACCAGAGATTTCTGGCGCAGCATGAAGAGCGAGTTCATGGAGCTAGAAATCCTTCAAGCAAAAATTGAACTTCGTCTAAATCCAAACGAGCATGCCAATGTAATCGAGCAGCTTAAATTACTTGCGAATGGTGAGTCTTTTACCGGACTTACACACGCACAGCGGAAGCAAGAGATCGAATCATTTTCTAATGACGTGCAGGGCATACTTAAAAGTGAGTGGAGCCGGGTAAAGCGCGGGGAACCAACGTACCTTGCAATTAAATTTGCATCTAAGTTGGTGCTAGCGACTGGCCTCAGTCTCCTACTTATATTTGGCGCTATTCGTCTTGGAGTATTCGGATAGCACCCTAATAATTCACTCAAGCCGAACGCGCTTCGCGGGTCGGCTTAATTCTGGTGTTAGGCGGTAGTGCTGCAAGTGCGGCGCGGCTTTCGTCTTCGGCAACAGCGCTTGCGTGTCAGCGGTCGGCTCCGGTGCGCGGTCCTCTCGTCACCGTGCATCGGATCGCTCGCCGCTTCGTCGTCCGTCTTCATTGCTCCGCTGCGCTCGTAAGCTCCCCCGCATCGCATGGAAGCGCGCACTGGACGCCCGCGGCATCTGCGCCGCATGCGGCACCACTAAACTGGCGCCGCGCTTGCGCTGCATGCCAGCGCGAACGGCATGCAGCGCGCCCACTCCACATAGCGGACGACAAGCGCGCGGCGCCGTCCCCGCGCCTACACCCGCGCGATCACGAATCCGGCACTCCGCCATATCGCGGCCGGGTCACGGCGCGACAGCTGGCGCCAGAGGCAACTGCAAACTGGCCTGCTGCAGACGCTGCAAGGTGCGCAGCATCAGCGGCCGATGCCGCGCCAGCTTCATCCACGCCGGCAACCGCGCCACCATCGAGCGCCCGAACAGGCCGCGGCGTTCGCGCAGCGTCGCCGCCACGTAGTCCTGCAACTCCTGCAGATGGCGCGGGTTGTAGGCCCACAGCAGGCCGGCGCGGGTCGGCGCGACCAGCGCCAGCGGCATGCCGAAATGCGGATCGTGGGGCGATCCGTCGCGCATGCGGTAGGTGGTGATGGCCACCGCGCTGCTTTTCCCGCAATGCGCGCAACGCCCGGGCAAGTTCGCGGGCACCGGGGTTGCACCGGTCGACGTCGCACGGACCCGCACCCACTTGTGTCCGCAATGGCCGCAGGCGCGATGGCCTTCCAGTTGCACTGCTCCCACCCAGTCGTCGGCGTCGCTGTCCAGCCCAGTAGCGCACTGGCCACAACGGAATCGCGCCTGCCAGCGATACGGCTCCCACTGCGCCAGCACCCACCCCGGCGCGCCACAGCGATGGCAGCGCACCGCCACCTGGTCCGCATAGGCAGCCAAGGTTGTTCCGTCGTTGCGATGCCGACGCGGCGCTTCAGGCGACGCTGCGTCGGCGCGCGACACCGACTCACGCATACAGCACACCCGGCCGCGCGTCCTCGACGATGGCGTGCGGCAGGAACCGCGCGCTGTCGCGGGTGATCGGGCCATCGTCCTCGCGAATGCCGATGCCGCAGGCGCGGTCGCCGACAATCCAGCTGCCGACCATCGGGTAGCGACCCTGGAACGCCGGCAGCGGATGCGCCTGCTGGCGGATGTAGGGCCCGGCATAGGGGCCGTCGCTCTCCAGCACGCGGCCATCGTCCAGGTGCAGCACGATGTTGGCGCCCTCGCGCGAATGCAGCGGCTTGCGTACCCAACCCGGCGGCAAGGCGCTGCCGTCGTCGAACGCGGCCGGCAGCAGGTTCGGGTGGCCGCGATGGCGTTCCCACAGCAGCGGCAGGATGCCCTTGTTGCTGAGCAGCGCCTTCCACGGCGGCTCCAGCAGGCGCAGGCCCGAGCCCGGCAGGGCCTGGCCGAAGCGCTCGGCGAACATGTCCTCCAGCGGATACAGCTTGAACAGCGCGCCGATCACCGTGTCGTCCAGATCGGTGTAGCGGCCGTCGCTGGACAGGCCGATGTCCTCGATCGCGATCAGCTCGCCGCCGACGCCGGCCTGCGCGGCGCAGTCGCGCAGGTAGGCGATCGTGCCCTGGTCCTCTTCCGAATCGCGCACCGCGGCGAAGTACAGCGGCGGCGGCAACCCGCCAGCGAGCGCGGCGAAGCGCTCCAGCAAGGCTTCGTGGATGGAGTTGAACTGGTCGGCCTCGTCCGGCAATCGGCCCTGCGCGCGCTGGTCCTCCAGCCACTGCCACTGGAAGAACGCCGACTCGAACAGCGAGGTCGGCGTGTCGTAGTTGAGTTCGTAGAGCTTGGCCGGGCCGCGGCCGTCGTAGGCTAGGTCCAGGCGCCCGTACAGATGCGGCTCGCGGCGCCGCCAGCTGTCGGCGATCCAGTCGCGGAACGCCGGCGGGATCGCCAGCCGCTGCATCAACGCCTCGCTGGCGACGATCTCGTCGAGCAGGCCCATCGCCATCGCGTGCAGTTCGGCACTCGGGTCTTCCAGATCGCGCTCGATCTGGCGCAGGCTGAACGCGTAGTAGGCGCGTTCGTCCCAGTAGCGCTGGCCGTCGATGGTGTGGAAGCGGAAACCGTACTCCGCGGCCTGGGCGCGCCAGTCGCCGCGCTCGACGATCGCGATGCGTTTCATGCGGGGTCTCGTGCGAAGAGAGAAAAAGCGGTATTCAGCTGCCGAAGCCGCGCCCACCGGCGGATTCGCCGAAACCGCCGCGGCTGACGGTGACCGCACGGTTCGGCGTGGCGCCGATATGGGTCATGGTCTGGTTGCCGCGCAGCATCGTGCCGCTGCTCGCCGCACCGGCACCGCCGGAATAGGACGCCGGCCGCTGCCACTGGTTCTGCCGGTCCTGGTAGGCGGGCGCGGCATTGAACCCGGCGGCGCGGTTGTTGTTGAGCATCTGCGACAGGAAGAAGCCGGTCATCATCGGCCCGATGAAGGAATGGCCGTGGCTGTCGCGCTGCTCCACGCAGCGATCCTGCGCATAGTCCTGCGCGCACTGCTCGCGGCTGGCGTACTTGGGCCCCTGCTCGGCCGCCTGCTTCTGCGCCTGCGCGAAGGCCTCGCGGCAGGTCGCGATGTCGTGGGTCTGCGCCACGCAGGCGTCCACCGAGGTGTACAGGCCTTCCTGGGCCTTGGCCTCCGGCTCGCGCCCGCAGGCGGTGAACAGCAGCGGCGCGGCGCTCATCAGCAACAAGGCGGTCGTCTTCGACCTTTTCATGGCAACGTCTTCCTGAGTCCAGCCACGATGATGCCCGGTTCCGCCGGCCGCGGAAACCCGCGGCCGGCGTTCGGGCGACCCGCGCGCGCACGTGACGTCAGCTCTTCGGCGGCGGCGGCACGTAGCTGGACAGGCGCGCGTCGAAATACGGCTGCACCGCGGCGATGTTGGACTTCACCTGGATGTCCATGCCGACGTCGCGGCTCATGCCCAGCACGTCGTTGTCCGGCCAACCGGGCCCGAAGCACCACTGCGTGCTGGGGATGTTGTTGGCCTGCAGGTGCGCGAGCATGCGCTTGGTCGCCAGTTCCGCGCTGGCGTTGCCGGCCGGATAGCCGTGCTCGCCGAGAAAGCCGCGCTTGCCTCGGTGTCCCAGCCAGTCGATGAACGGCTTGACCATCTCGATGCCGGTGTCCGGCGCAACGTTTTCATTGCGATTGGTCCAAGCACCGCCTCCGCGGCCCTCGTCGTCCAGATAGTTGTGCGCCTCGTAGACGATGCGGTCGTACGGGTCGGGGATCGTGTCCAGGTTGTTGGACGCCTCTTTCCACCGGCGGGCACTGGCGTATTCGTTGCCGCAAACGAACACGTAATGCGACCGGTCGAAATCGAAGATGCGCGCCGCGGTGGCGGTGGCAGTGCGCAGCCAGTGATCGGCCATCACCAGCGTGCTGCCGTCGGCGTTGCGCTCCGGCCCCTGGTAGGGCTCGTTCATCAGGCCCCAGCCGAAGATCGCCGGATGCGAGCGGGAGG
>NZ_NSGT01000116.1:0-1709 GCF_009192905.1 Xanthomonas sp. LMG 12459 | reverse complement strand
ACAACCTACTGAGAGATCACACCTAGCCGGCTGCCACCCTGCCCGAGCTGCCTCTTCAGGGCTGCAGAACATGCGCTCGCCGTGGCTCAGGTCGATGCTGGTTCGCTCGTAATCCCGCTGCCCAGGAACGTGGTAGATTTTCTTGCCTTGGCGAGAGATGTTGCCCTTGATGCGGCATCCGCTGGACACGGACGGCGTGGTCACCTGAGCCTGGCGTGCGGCCTGCTCACGCTTGCCGCGCCGATAGTCGGCGGGCATCTGGAAGGGCCCTTGCCAGAGGTTCCGCTGGTGCTGGCGTGCGTCCGCTTCGTCAGCGATGAACGCTGTTGAGTATTGGCGATACGCGACCGCCCAGCCTGAGCGCGCCATCCAACGGTTGACGGACTGCCCCTGGACGAAGCACTCCGCAACCACCCGGCCATAGCGGTCGGTGTCCTTGGGTTGTCAGCGAACGGTCTTGTCCAGCACGTAGCCGTCCAGCGCGGCGGCGGACCGCCGGCCACAGGGCCAGGAGCGTCCGTCCTTGGCGGTGCATTGCTGGGCGCTTTCCGGGGCATCGATGCCTCACAGGCGGATGCGCTGCTTCGCCACGGTGAGGGTATCGCCGTCCGTGACGGTCGCGCGGCCGACCAACTCTGCTGCCACGCCAGGAATCGAAGCAAAAACCAAAGACAGAACCAACAGACCCTTCAACGCCATCAACAACGACTTCCTCTACGCGCACGCTCAGGTGGCGAGCGCCAGTTCAAACACGGTCCGACACTTTAGCGGAAGCGGGAAACGGGGCCGACCAACTCGCCAACCCTTCAATCTCGACGCACGTTCCTGGTGTGGCCGCCGCCGATCTCCTCTACGACAACGAACTCGCTCACCAGCCAACCGTATGCGTCGCTCAAGGCATCGGCGATACCCTCTTCGCTCTCGCATTCAACTGTGGCTTCGGCCGGCAACGCAGGACGCTTGCCATCGGTCTCCCAGACAATCCCTCGCACGTGAAACGCTTTCATTCCTGCTCCATGGATGTGCATCTGCCTTGGCAGGCTAGCGTCGGCACGCTGCATAGGTGAAGGGGTGGGCTATGCCCACCCCCTACTGGCCAAGCTGGTGTGCTGGTGGCCGCCGATGATCAGGTGGTCGAGGACTCAAATGTCGAAGAGGCGAAGCGCTTGCTTCAGGCGCTCGGTGACCTGGCGGTCGGCGTCGCTGGGCTCCGGGTTTCCGCTCGGATGGTTATGGAAGAGGATGACGGCGGCAGCGTTGAGGTCCAGGGCACGCTTGGCAACGACTCGGCTGTGGACTTCGCAGCCGTCGATGGTGCCGCTGAAGAGATGCTCGGTGGCGAGGATGTGGTGCTTGGTATCCAGGAAGATGGCACCGAAGACTTCGTGAGGCAGGTGGGCGCAGCGGGCGACCAAGTAGCTGCCGGCGTGGATGGGGTTGTGGATCCGGCCTCGCCGCTGGAGGCGCTGTTCCAGGATGTTGGCGGCGGCGAGCAAGATGCCCTCCTCGTCCATCGGGAGCTGGTATTGGGCCGTGCGGTCCTGGGTGTTGCGCTTCATCGGTTCTTCTCCACCAGCGCGTTGTGCGCCTCGTGGGAACCGGCAGGCGGAGCGTTAGGCTCGACCGCACCCGGGAGTGAGCACCGCGGCAGCGGCGCGCAGTGAAGGGCCGCAACAGAGCGTCAGCGTCGAGGAGGAGGCTCGCCCTTG
>NZ_NSGT01000115.1:0-18247 GCF_009192905.1 Xanthomonas sp. LMG 12459 | reverse complement strand
GCGGGGGAGCGGCGCGGGGGCAGGGGCGGCAGGGCGTCGCGCGATTCGGTGTCGTGGTCGGCGGACAGGGCCGGTTCCCAGGGGAAGCGCGGCAGGGTGCGCACGGCGTTCTCCAGCTTGCGCGACCAGGTGTCGTGGATCTCGGCGTACAGCGGGGTGTCGGCTTCCAGGCGCATGCGCTCGGTCACCCGCAGGTCGTTGCGGCGGATCAGCGCCACATCGATCGGCATGCCCACCGACAGGTTGGAACGGATGGTCGAGTCCAGCGACACCAGGGCGGTGCGTGCGGCGTCTTCCAGTTGCATCTCCGAGCGGATGATGCGGTCCAGGATCGGCTTGCCGTACTTGGATTCGCCGATCTGCAGGTATGGCGTTTCCGGCGAGGTGGCGATGGCGTTGCCGAGCGGATAGATCATGTACAGCCCGGGTCGTTCGCCGGCGATCTGCCCGCCCAGGATCAGCGTCGACTGCACGTTGATGCCGCTGTGCTGCGATTGCTCGGACAGCTTGACCTGGCTGGAGGCCAGCACGTCGCCGACGTATTCGGCGACCTCGAACAGGTGCCGGAAGGTGCGCAGGCTGCGCGGCGCGTCCGGATCGTCGGCGTCGCGCTGCAAGCGCGAAAGGGTCAACTGCGTGGTCGCCAGGTTGCCGGCCGACATCAGCGCGAACACCGCCTGGCCCGGATACTCGAACACATGCAGCTTGCGGTGGACGCGGACGTCGTCCAGCGAGGCGTTGGTGCGGGTGTCAGCGGCGAAGACCAGGCCTTCGTCCACTTCGATGCCGACGCAATATGTCATGGCGCTGCCGAAAACCGGGTACGTCCCGATTCTATGGGGGCGGCTCGGGCTTGGCTAGCCGTTGACGCTCGCGGTCGCGGCATGCGCGAATAGCGCATGACCACCGTGCTTCTGAGCCTGGGCAGCAACCTGCGCCCGCATCACCACCTGGCCGCGGCGATCGCGGCGCTGCGCCGGCAGTTCGGTGCGGTCGCGGTGTCGCCGACCTATCGCACCGCGGCGGTCGGTTTCGACGGCCCGGCCTTCCTGAACAACGCGGTGGCGCTGCAGACCGACTGGGAGCTGGCGCCGCTGGACGACTGGCTGCACGCGCTGGAGGACGCGCATGGCCGCGACCGCAGCGGCCCGCGCTTCAGCGACCGCACCCTGGACATCGACGTGGTGTTCTACGGCGACCGCATCGTCGAAGGCCCCGGCCACCTGCGCATCCCGCGGCCCGAGCTGCGCCACGCCTTCGTACTCAAGCCGCTGGCCGACATCGCCGCCGACTTCGTCGATCCGGTCAGTGGCCAAACCCTGGGCGCGCTATGGCAGGCGCATGCGGAGCACGGGAAGGTGTTCGAGGTGGTCGAGTTGGTTGATGAAGCCGGGAATGGGGAATCGGGATTGGGGAATCGGTAGAGCTGGGTACCGGGCCGATCGTCGCGCTGTCATGGCGCGGCCTGGCGTAGCGCTCAGCAATGGCGGGAAAGAGGTCGCGCTTGCCGATTCCCCATTCCCTATTCCCGGTTCCCAGCCTTCAAGTCAGCCCGCGCCCACCATCCACCCGCACGGTCTGCCCGGTGACGAAGCTGGCGTCGTCGAGTAGCCAGCGCACGGTGTCGGCGATTTCCTCGACCTGGCCGGTGCGTGCCAGCGGCGTGCGTGCCAGCAGGGCCTGCTGCGCGGCGGCGTCCTTGCCGGCGTCGGGCCACAGGATCGCGCCGGGGGCGATGGCGTTGACGCGGACCTGCGGCGCCAGTTCCAGCGCCAGCGAGCGGGTCAGCATCGCCAGGGCGGCCTTGGCCGCGCTGTACAGCGGATGCGCGCGCAGCGGCTGTTCGGCGTGCAGGTCGGTGAGATTGACGATCGCGCCGCCGTGCTGACGCAACTGCGTGGCCGCGGCCTGCGCCAGGAACAGCGGCGCACGCGCGTTGACCGCGAACAGGTCGTCCCATTGCGCTGGTGTGGCCTCGTGCAACGGCGTGGGATAGAAGTTGGAGGCGTTGTTGACCAGTGCGTCGAGGCGGCCGAAGCGCGCCACGCACTGCGCCACCAGGTCGGGTAGCTGCGCGGTGTCGCGCAGGTCGGCTTGCAGGGTCAGCGTGCTGCCGGCGCGCATGGCGTCCAGCTCCTGCGCCAGCGCGCGCAGCTCGGCCTGCGAGGTGTGCGCATGCAAGGCCACGTTATAGCCGGCCGCGTGCAGGCGCCGGGCGATGCCGGCGCCGATGCGCCGCGCGCTGCCGGTGATCAGAGCGACTTTGGTCTGGGTCATGTACGGGTTCCATGCTCGGCTATGCTGTGCATTGTCCACGCAATCCGGCGCCGCATGCCCACCGACCTTCCTTTGCCCGATGCCACCGCGCTGGCCCACAGCGAGCGCCTGGCCGCGCACATGCGCGCCGAGATCGCCGCCGCCGGCGGGGCCATTCCGTTCTCGCGCTTCATGGAGTTGGCGCTGTACGCGCCCGGCCTGGGCTACTACAGCGCCGGCAGCAGCAAGTTCGGCGAAGAGGGCGATTTCGTCACCGCGCCGGAACTGGGGCCGCTGTTCGCCGCCACCGTGTCCAATGCGCTGGCGCCGGTGCTGCAGCAACTCGGGCCGCAGGCGCGGATGCTGGAAGTGGGCGGCGGCAGTGGCGCGTTCGCCGAGGTCATGCTCAAGCGCCTGCTGGCGCTGGATGCGCTGCCAGAGCGCTATGCGATCCTGGAACCCAGCGCCGACCTGCGCGAACGCCAGCGCGAGCGCCTGGCGCGCACGTTGATCCCGCCGGTGTTCGACTTGGTGGAATGGCTGGACCGGCCGTTCGACGACGACTGGAACGGCGTGCTGTTCGCCAACGAGGTGATCGACGCCCTGCCGACGCCGCGCTTCGCGCTGCGCGATGGCGAGGTGTTCGAGGAGACCGTGACGCTGGATGGCGAGGGCCGCTTCCGCCGCGGCGAACAGCCGGCCGATCCGCTGCTGGCGGCCGCGGTGCGGCACATCGAACGCTATCTGCAGGCGCCGTTCGCCGACGGCTACCGCTCCGAACTGCTGCCGCAGTTGCCGTACTGGATCCAGGCGGTGGCCGGCGGCCTGCGCAGCGGCGCGATGCTGTTCGTGGACTACGGCTATCCGCGACGCGAGTTCTATCTGCCCGAGCGCGACGACGGCACCTTGCGCGCGTTCTACCGGCATCGCACGCATGCCGATCCGTACCGCTGGCCGGGCCTGCAGGACCTGACCGCGTCGGTGGACTTCACCGCGCTGGCCGAGGCCGGCACCGGGGCGGGCTTCGACCTGGCCGGTTACTGCAATCAGGCCAGCTTCCTGCTCGGCAACGGCCTGGACGCGCTGCTGGCCGAGGCCGAGGCGCGCAGCGACGCAGCCGCGCAACTGCGCCTGCGTCAGCAGGTGAAACAGCTGACCCTGCCCAGCGAGATGGGCGAGCGTTTCCAGGTGATGGGCTTCGAGCGCGACGTGTCGCTGGCGCCGGCGTTCCTGTCCGGCGACCTGACCTGGCGGCTGTGATGGCCGCAGTGCGCGACTTCCGCTGGCCCTGGCTGTGGCTGTGGCTGTGGTGGCTGGGCATCGCGGTGCTGATCTACGTGTGCCTGATGCCGCACCCGCCGCAGTTGTCGGACCTGCCCGACACCGACAAGGTCGAGCATTTCACCGCCTACCTGGTGCTGGCCGCCGCGGCGGTTCAGGTCTATGCCGGTCCACGCGCCTGGACCTGGGCCGCGCTGGGTCTGCTGGCGCTGGGCGTGGGCATCGAATTCGCGCAGGGCGCCTGGACTACCACGCGCTCGGCCGATCCGCTGGATGCCCTGGCCGACGCCCTGGGCGTGGCGGCCGGCATGGCCACCGCGGCCACGCCGTGGCGCGATCTGCTGTGGCGGCTGGAGCGCGGCAGCCGCCGTTGAGCGACGTGACGGCGCGGTCTACGGCGTCGGCCAAGTTGTGGAATCCCAGGCCGCGCGCAAGGCGCGGCACGCGTACCGCGTCCTAGAGTGCCGGCGCCGGGCACCCCGCCCGGTCGCCGCGCGGCGACTCCGCGCGCCTGTGCAGGAGAACACGCATGCAAGCACGCTACTCCCCCCGTGCCGCGCGCGGCGCCGGCCTGTTCGCCGCGCTGTGCCTGGCCATCAGTGCCGTCGCACCCGCCAACGCCGCCTGGAACGATGTCTGCAGCGGCACCGCCACCTACACCAGTTCCGGCTATTCCGGCGGCGCGCTGCTGCTGGATCCCATCGATCCGACCGCCACGATCGCCGCGCTGAACCCGACACAGCTCAATGACGGCGGAATCCAGGCGGCGCTGGCCGGTGCCTACCTGCAGGTGCAGGGACCGCGCGGCACGGTCACCGTGTACGTCACCGACCTGTATCCGGAAGGCGCCGACTGCGGGCTGGACCTGTCGCCCAATGCCTTCGCCGCGATCGGCGACACCAGCGCCGGGCGCATCCCGATCCGCTGGCAGGTGGTGGCCGCACCGGTCACCGGCAACGTGGTGTACCGGATCAAGGAGGGCAGCTCGCAATACTGGGCGGCGATCCAGGTGCGCAACCACCGCTATCCGGTGATGAAGTTCGAATACAGGAAGAACGGCGACTGGGTCAGCCTGCCGAAGACCGCGTACAACCATTTCGTCGGCGAGCAGATGGGCGCGCAACTGCTGGAGATCCGCCTCACCGACATCCGCGGCCAGGTGGTCACCGATACGCTCGGCGCGTTGCCCAGCCAGGGCGACAAGGGCGTGTACTTCGCCGACGGGCACGTGCAGTTCCCGCGCTGAAGCGTGCCCGTGCATGCGCCGGCGGTCGCGCGCCGGCGCTGCGTCCACTGGTCTGCGCGCACCT
The DNA here is from genome assembly GCF_009192905.1 of Xanthomonas sp. LMG 12459. Taxonomy (NCBI): domain Bacteria; kingdom Pseudomonadati; phylum Pseudomonadota; class Gammaproteobacteria; order Lysobacterales; family Lysobacteraceae; genus Xanthomonas; species Xanthomonas sp. LMG 12459. Next base: position 13,400 of record NZ_NSGT01000115.1, on the reverse strand, counting down.
GCGCCGCGGCGATGATGCCGCAGCGCAGGTGAAGCCTCACGCTCAGAACTTGAAGTGCAGCGTCGCCATGTAACGGCGGCCGTTGTGGTAGCGCCCGACCGGGTGGTCCTTGTCGCCCAGGTATTGCAGGTATTCCTCGTCCAGCAGGTTCTGTGCGTCCAGTTGCAGCGACCATTGCGCGTTGAACGCATAGCCCACGCTCGCGCCCAGGTCGGTGTAGGCGTCGACGCTGGCCGGCGCGGCGCCGGCGACGTAGCCGCCGGCCAGGTAGCTGTCGCGCCAGTTCAGGCTGATCCGCGCGTTCCACGGTCCCTTCTCGTAGTAGGGGCTGAAGGCGACGCTATTGCGCGACTGGTAGGGCAGCGGGTTGCCGCTGTTGTTCTCGCCGCTGGCATAGGTGTAGTTGGCCGACAGGCCGAAGCCGCTGTCGCCGAACGGCTGCTGGTAGGCCAGGGTGAAGCCCTTGACCTTGCCGGTGCCGGCGTTGCGCGGGCGCTGGATGCTGTAGTCGCAGTAGCCGTCGGCGGTGCAGCCGTTGCTGCCGAGCATCTGCGCCCAGGTCTGCGGCGAGGTGTCGCGGATCGCGTTGTACTGGCGCTCGATGGTGGCCGAGGTGTCGATGTAGTTGTCGATCTTCTTGTAGAAGAGGGACCACGCCACCACCGACTGCGGCGCGAAGTAGTACTCGGCCGAGAGGTTGAAGTTCCACGATTCGTAGGGCGACAGCGCGGCATTGCCGCCGCTGCCGGTGAGCGTGGTGTCGTTGAGGAAGGTGTTGTTGACCATCTGGTTGTACGGCGCCCAGGCGATCACCTTGCCGGCGCCGAAGCGGAACACCCAGTCGTTGTCGGTGTCGTAGGCCAGGTTCAGCGACGGCAGCAGGAAGTGTTCGGTCTGCGTGCGGGTCTGCCACTTGCTGTCCAGATCCTGCAGGGTCGGTGTGCCGCTGTAGACGAAGCCGCTGCCTTCGGTCTTGGAGCGCACGTAGCGCAGGCCCAGGTTGCCGCGCAGGCCGGCGTTGGAGAAGTTCAGCTGCACGTAGCCGGCGTTGTTGGTCTGCTGCAGCGCCCAGGTGTTGTTGAGGTAGCTGGACGGGTCCGGATTGGCGTAGTCGACCGGGCTGTTGCGGATCCAGTCGATCACGTTGCCGCGCCCGGCCTGCACGTGCTGGCCGTGGTCGGGATAGAACCCGCGGATGTCGGTCAGGCCGATGGTGCCGATGTCGGCCAGGGTGGCCGGGGTGACGCCGCCGTACACGTTGAGCGCGAAGTCCTCGTCGTGCTTGCCCTGGCGCACGCCGACCAGCAACTGGTTGAACACGCCGTCGAACTGCAGGTCCAGATCGAGCTGGCCGTAGCGGTCCTTGCTCTGGGTGGAAAACACGCCGTTGTTGCCGATCCAGCCGCCGGCCGAGCCCCAGTTGGCCGGGTTGCGCGCGGCGGTGGGATCGTCGAAGCGGATGCCGCGGTCCAGATCCCAGCGGAAGCCGCCGTTGTAGAACGGCTCGATGAAGTACTGCGCCAGGTGGTCGTTGTCGGACTTGCTCTGGCCGACCTGGCCGCGCAGGGTCCAGCGTTCGCCGCGGTAGGCGCCGCGCAGGTCCAGGCCCTTGGTGGTCACCTGCGACTGGCGCACGTTGTTGTCGTAGATCACCGTGCCGCCGCCCGCATTGGCGTTGGCGCCGGAATGGCCGCTGTTGACCACGCCGTTGCGCACGTCGCCCAACGCGTCGACCGCGGCCACGGTGCCCGGGTTCCAGGTGAGGAAGCTGTACATCGACTGGTTGTAGTTGTCGAAGTCTTCCTTGATGTACAGGCCGCTGAGGTTGAATTCCAGCGCCTCGTTGGGCTTGAGCTGCAGGTTGAGCACCGCGCTGTCGCGCTTGCGGTCCTGCTGGAACCAGGCGGCGTTGATCGAGTTGGGCACGTCGGCATCGGCCGGCACGCCGGCGGCGTTGGCGAAGCTGCCGGCCTTGGCGTAGCCGAACACCTCCAGGCCCTGGCGGTCCACGCGTTCCTCGTAGTGCTGCGCGGACACCGCGACGCCGAAGGTCTCCTGCGGATTCTTCCAGCTGTACAGCAGCGAGGCGTTCGGCTTGCCCTCGCTGGCCTGCTGGCTGTAGCTGTAGCCGACCGAGCCGGCGATCTCGTTGGCCTTCAGGTCCAGCGGCTGGCGGGTATGCATCAGCACGGTGCCGCCGAGGCTGCCTTCGGTCAGCCGCGCCTCGGTGGACTTGACGATCTCCGCGCGGCCCAGGATCTGCGGCGACAGCAGGGTGTAGTCGAAGCCGCGGTTGGGCTGCTCGCCGTACAGCCAGATCGCCTGCGCCACCGGGTGGCCGTCCAGGAACGACAGGTTGAGGCTGGGATCGGTGCCGTCGATGCTGACTCGCTCGCCCTGGCCGAAGCGGCGGTCGATGGTGACGCCGGGAATCTGCGCGAACGCCTCGGCGACGTTGGTGCTGGGGAACTTGCCGATGTCCTCGGCGGTGATCGCCTCGGACACGGTGACGTTGTTGCGCTTGGTGTCCAGCGACTTCTCCAGGCTGGCGCGGATGCCGACCACCTGGACCGCGTCCAGATCGGTGGCGGCGGAATCGGCCTGCTGCGCCTGCGCGGCGAAGGCGAGGACGCTGGCGGCGATGGCGGCCGACAGGACGGACGGGCGGTGACGCATGATGTCTCTCCTCATCATTCATGGATGGGCAACGTCGGCGTGGCCGACGGTGCGGGACAGAGTTGCGTGCTGCCTGGCGGCGCGGACCGATGCCGATTCCCCTGGGTCCGCGGACGCCGTGTTTGTGCCGAATTCGTTGCGAAGCGTGCAGAACCTTTACGATCCGGTGACAACGATGTCAACGCGATGCCGCGGCGGGGTGGCCCCGGTGGCGGGGCAAAACCGACCTGTCGTGTCCGGGATCGCGCTGCGGCGTGTCGGGTCGCATACCGGCCTTCACGTCGATGACTTGGGCCGATTTCCCGGGATTTGCCGCGATCCGGGCTGTCGCAGGGGGTGGTGGTTCAGACCTCTGCCAGGCATCGCCGCGATTGGTCTTGTGGCTTGTAGACAAATTCGTGCCCGCCGGTGACAACGATGCGGTTTGCGGCGGTGCACCCAAGCTTGTCGAAGGGCGGATACCTACACATGATCCATCGGCATCGGTCATGACCGCTACCTGGACATGGGCGCCAGCGCTGGCGGGAATCGGCCGCTCGCTGTGCGCAGGGCGTGGCCCGAGGCCAGGGGGCTTGGGCGACTCGCCGCCGCGAATTTCGGGGTGACGCGCCACTGCGCTGTTGCCGTGGTCGGGCAGCGCTGTCGATCTGGGCCTGCGCCGCGTGCTGTGGCGCGACGTGCACGACCCGCCGATTGGTACTATATTGGACATAATGAATCCATGCGGACTGGAGAGCGCGCCATGACCAAGCCCAAGCCGCAGGCCGATCCACGCCTGCATGCGCTGGCCGTGGACCCGGACGCGCCGACGCCGCTGTACCTGCAACTGGCCAGCAAGCTGGTGGAGGCGATCAAGGGCGGGCAGTGGAAGCCGGGCGAGGCGTTGCCGGCCGAACGGCAGCTGTGCGAGTACCTGCAGGTGTCGCGGGTCACGCTGCGTCAGGCCGTGGATGCGCTGGTCGAACAAGGCCTGGTGTCGCGCCGGCAGGGCGCCGGCACTTTCGTCACCTCGCACATCCAGCACCAGCTCAGCGGCCTGGCCAGCTTCAGCGAAACCCTGCGCATGAAGGGCCTGGAGCCGGGCACGCGCTGGCTGGAGCGGCGCACGCGCCCGGCGCATGGCGAGGAGATCCTGCGCCTTGGCCTGTCCCCGGACACCGTCGTCGCGGCGCTGACCCGCCTGCGCAGCGCCGACGGCCGGGTGATGGCGTACGAGAAGGCGGTGCTGCCGCAGCACGTGGTGCCCGATCCGCACGCGATTGCCGATTCGCTCTACAGCTACCTGGACGAGCGCGGCACCCCGGTGGTGCGGGCGCTGCAATACTTCCGCGCCATCAACCTGCCGGCGCGGCTGGCCGGCCATCTCGGCATGAAGGAAGGCGAGGCGATCCTGCACGTGGTGCGGGTCGGCTACACCCGCGACGGCAGCGCGATCGAACTGACCGACACCTATTGCCACAACGACTACTACGACTTCGTCGCCGAACTGCGACGCTGACCGCCGATCCCCGCGCCCTCCCGGAGCACGCCGCCCATGACCACCGCACGGCCCGCCAGTCCCTACGCTTCCATCGCCATCGTCGGCCTGTTGTTCTTCATCATGGGCTTCTTTACCTGGATCAACGGGCCGTTGATCCTGTTCGCCAAGGTCGCCTTCAATGTCAGCGACACCTTCGCGTTTCTCATCCCGAGTGCGTTCTACATTTCCTACTTCTGCCTGGCATTGCCTTCTTCGCTCATCCTGAAGCTGACCGGGATGAAGAAGGGCCTGGCGCTGAGCCTGCTGATCATGGCGATCGGCGCCGCGATCTTCGGCCAGTTCACCAATGCCCGTTCCTACGCGGGCGCGGTGAGCGGCATCTTCATCATCGGCGGCGGCCTGGCCTTGCTGCAGACCGCGGTCAATCCGTACATCAGCATTCTCGGGCCGATCGACGGCGCGGCGCGCCGTATCGCGCTGATGGGCATCTGCAACAAGGTGGCGGGCGCGCTGGCCACCTATGGACTGGCGAAGGTGGTCCTGCACGGCATGGAGGACTTTTCGACGCAGATCGAACAGGTGCTGCCGGCGCAGAAGGAGCTGCTGTTGCAGGAGTTCGCTGGCCGCATCCACGGCCCTTACATGGCGATCGCCGGCATCCTGGCCGTGCTTTCCGTCGCCATCCTGTTTTCGCCCTTGCCCGAGATCAGCCCCGAGACGGCGAACGCGTCGGCCTCCGACGAGCGCAGCCGCGACAGCATCTTCGCGTTTCCGCACGTGTGGCTGGGCGCGTTGTGCATCTTCGTGTACGTCGGCGCCGAGGTGATGGCCGGCGATGCGATCGGCATCTACGGCAACAGCCTCGGTCTCTCGCTCGACTACGCGAAATATTTCACCATCGGCACCCTGGCCTGCATGCTGGCCGGCTACCTGCTCGGCCTGGTGCTGATCCCGAAGTACATCTCCCAGGAAAAGTACCTGTCCATTTCGGCCTGCCTCGGCATCGTGTTTTCGCTGTGCGCGATGGTGACCGGGGGCTATGTCTCGGTGGCGTTCGTGGCGGCGCTCGGGTTCGCCAACGCCATCATGTGGCCGGCCATCTTCCCGCTGGCCATCAAGGGGCTGGGCAAGTTCACCGAAAAGGGCGCAGCGCTGTTGATCATGGGCATCGTGGGCGGCGCCGCGGTGCCGCAGCTGTTCGCCCATCTGAAGGAGTCCTTCGATTTCCAGGTGGTCTTCGCCGGCCTGATGATCGCCTGCTACCTGTACATCCTGTTCTTCGCGCTGCGCGGTCACCGCGTCGGCCAGGGCGCGCGGTGAGCTGACGCGCTTTTCTCCAACTCGGCAAACCTATCCAATGCGCAGACCCACCATCAAAGACGTCGCCGAACGGGCGCGGGTGTCGCTGAAGACCGTTTCGCGGGTCATCAACAACGAACCGTCGGTGATGCAGGCCACGCGCTCGCGCGTGCTGCACGCCATCGCCGAACTCGACTACGAGCCGGATCCGTCGGCGCGCAACCTGCGCAGCGGCACCCCGTTCGTGATCGGGCTGGTGTACGACAACCCCAACCCGTACCACATCATCGGCGTGCAGAACGGCGTGCTCGCCGCCTGCCGCGAGACCGGCTTCGGCCTGCAGATCCACCCCTGCGATTCCACCGCGCCGATGCTCGCCGAGGAACTGGCCGAGTGGACCCAGCGCTCGCGCCTGGCCGGGCTGGTGCTGACCGCGCCGATGTCCGAGCGTGCCGACCTGGTCGCGGCGCTGGCCGCGCGCGGGATCAAGACCGTGCGCATCATCGCCGCCACCGAGGATCCACAGGATGGCCCGTGCGTCTACGTCGACGACCGCGATGCCGCCTACGAGATCACCGAGCACCTGATCCAGCTCGGCCACCAGCGCATCGGCTTCCTGTGGGGCGGCACCTCGCATCGCTCCAGCGGCGAGCGCTATGCTGGTTACGAGGCGGCGCTGAAGGACTACGGCATCACCCTGGACAAGCACCTGGTGATCCCCGGCGACTACACCTTCGACGACGGCTTCCGCGGCGCCCGCCGTCTGCTGGCGCTGCGCGAGCCGCCGACCGCGATCTTCGGCTCCAACGACGAGATCGCCGCCGGCGTGCTGGCCGCGGCCAAGTCCGCGGGCATGAACGTGCCCTACGACCTGTCCATCGCCGGCTTCGAGGACAGCCCGTTCTCGCGCCAGTCGTGGCCGCCGCTGACCACCGCCAAGCAGGCCACCGAAGACATCGCCCGCCACGCCGCGCGGCTGCTGATCAGCCAGCTGCGCAGCGATGCCTACGAAGACCATCCGGCGCCGGTGCACAACCAGGGCTTCGTGCCGCAACTGGTGGTGCGCGGCTCGACCGCGCCCATGCAGCCGCATTCCCGCCGTTCCTCCTCCCCAGACCCCACGTGACCCTGCCCATGGCGCTGCCCTCCGAAACCGAAACCCTGATGTTCCGCGAAGCCGCGGAAGCCGCCGCGGTCGTCGCCGCGCAGTTCGAACGCAACCACGCCACCGTGAGCGCGCTCGCCGCGTCGTTGCGCGCCGCGCCGCCGCCGTTCGTGGTGACCTGTGCGCGCGGTAGTTCCGACCACGCCGCCACCTACGCCAAGTACCTGTTCGAGACCCAGCTCGGCGTGGTCACCGCCTCGGCCTCGCCGTCGGTGGGCTCGGTGTACGAAGCGCCGCTGCAGTTGCGCGGGGCGCTGTACCTGGTGATCTCGCAGTCGGGCAAGAGCCCGGACCTGCTGCGCAACGCGCAGGCCGCCAAGGACGCCGGCGCGCGCGTGGTGGCCCTGGTCAACGTCGAGGATTCGCCGCTGGCGCAGCTGGCCGACACGGTGATTCCGCTCGGCGCCGGCCCGGAGAAGAGCGTGGCCGCGACCAAGAGCTACCTGGCCTCGCTGGCGGCGATCCTGCAGCTCGGCGCGCACTGGAAGAACGACCCGGCGCTGCTGGGCGCATTGCAGGAATTGCCGCAGGCGCTGCGTGCGGCCTGGCAGGCCGACTGGCGCTCGCTCACCGACGGCCTGGTCGAGGCGCACAACCTGTTCGTGCTCGACCGCGGCCTGGGCCTGGCGGCGGCGCAGGAAGCGGCGCTGAAGTTCAAGGAGACCTGCGGCCTGCACGCCGAGGCCTACAGCTCGGCGGAAGTGAAGCACGGGCCGATGGCCCTGGTCGGCCCGGGTTTCCCGGTGCTGGCATTCGACCAGCCGGACGAAGCCGGCGAGGGCACCCGGCGCCTGGCCGAGGAGTTCCGCGGCCGCGGCGCGCAGGTGTGGCTGGCCAGCGCCGGCGGCGACCTGCCGCTGGTCGCCGCGCCGCACCCGGCGTGCGCGCCGCTGCTGGCGATCCAGAGCTTCTACCGCGCGATCAACGCCCTGGCGCTGCGCCGTGGCTACAACCCGGACCTGCCGCCGCATCTGAACAAAGTGACGGAGACCGTCTGATGACCACGGTGGCGCTGCGCAACGCGCGCGTACTCGGCGAGGACGGGTTCCTCGATGGCGTCAGCGTGCTGCTGGAGGGCGGGCGCATCCTCGCCCTGCTCGACGACGCCGACCCGCGCGTGGCGGCAGCGCCGGTGCAGCACGACCTGGGCGGCGGCAGCCTCCTGCCGGGCTTCATCGACCTGCAGGTCAACGGCGGCGGCGGCGTGCTGTTCAACAACCGCACCGACGTCGAGGCGCTGCGTCGCATCGGCCAGGGCCACCGCCGCTACGGCACCACCGGCTACCTGCCGACGCTGATCAGCGACGACGTGGAGGTGATGCGCGCTGCGATCGCCGCCACGCGCCAGGCCATCGCCGAAGGCGTGCCGGGCGTGCTCGGCATCCACCTGGAAGGGCCGTACCTGGCGCCGGCGCGCAAGGGCACCCACAACGCCGACAAGTTCCGCGTGCCCGACGCCGACGAACTGGCCATGGTCACCTCGCTCGACAACGGCGTCACCCTGATCACCCTGGCACCGGAACGCGTGCCGGCGGCCAGCATCCGCAGCCTGGCCGCGGCCGGTGCGCGCGTGTTCGCCGGCCACACCGCCGCCAGCTACGAAGAGACCCGTGCCGGGCTGGACGCCGGCATCTGTGGCTTCACCCATCTGTACAACGCCATGACCCCGTTGCAGGGACGCGATCCCGGCGTGGTCGGCGCCGCGCTGGAAGACCGCAACGCCTGGTGCGGCGTGATCGTCGACGGCGTGCACGTGCATCCGGCCAGCCTGCGCGTGGCGCTGGCGGCCAAGCCGCGCGGCACCGTGTTCCTGGTCACCGATGCGATGCCGATGGTCGGCGCCGACAGCCCCGCGTTCGACCTGTACGGCGAAACCATCACCGCCATCGACGGCGTGGTGCGCAACGCCGCCGGCGCCCTGGCCGGCTCGGCGCTGGACATGGCCAGCGCGGTGCGCAACAGCGTGCAGTGGCTGGGCGTGCCGCTGGAAGAAGCCGCGCGCATGGCCTCGCTGTACCCGGCGCAGTGCGTGGGCCTGGACCACCGCTACGGCCACATCGCGCCCGGCTACCAGGCCGACCTGGTGCTGCTGGACGATGCGTTGCAGGTCCGGCATACCTGGATCGCGGGTGTGATGGAGTAGGCGGCGGCGCTCCGGCTGCGCGCGCGTGCTGCCGTGCGCGTTGTACAGTGGTGGTCGCTGACAACGCAGGCGGTGATGCATGGAACCGAGCCGCTATCTCGACGAGCCGATGGACGCGGCCTGCCTCTTCACCGGGATCTCGGTGTCAGGCGCCGGCGAGCATGTGATTCCGCGCTGGCTGGCGCAACGCCATCAAGCTGCGGGCCGGGTGTTGCTTGGCGATGCCGGCAGCTTCGCCAGGCTCTGCGATTTCAAGGCGCCTGCCGATCCGCAGGCCAACGCCCAGTTCGGACGGCTGGAACAGCGCCTGTCGGAGGACTGGTCCGCGGTCGCGGACGATGAAGCGCATCTGTGGTTGATGAAGCTGTCGGTGGGAATGATGTTGCTGCACCGGCGATTTGCCGAAAATTCCCGGCATCCGGCCGCACCTGCCGGGTTCAACCCGCATGTCGCCGGCGTGCTCCTGAAGGCGTTTCGTGCCGGTTTCGCGGCGTGGAAGAACGGCGCCTACGTCAGGGAAGGAAGCCTCGTGCGGCTGCCATGGCAGAGCGGTCGGCTCGTGATCGCGCATCTGTTCGGGGCCAGCGAGATGGGCCTGCCCGAGGAAAATGGGCGTGCCATGTACATGTTCGCCCCCTATGGCCTGATGGCGGTCGGGCAACCTGGGGTCGGCATGTTAGTCGCCACCTTCTTCGAGCCCTCGCGAGATTTCGAGAAGCACCTGGCGGCGGCCAGCGCCATCGCCGCGGATGTCTCCGATCTGGCGTGTCGCGCAGCGTTGTCCCGCGCGTTCGCCACCGCGGTGCTGGGTCCGCTGATCGCGCGCTTGAGCGGCACCGCCGTCGATGACGCTGAGGTACTCGCGCTTGCCGCCAAGGGCCTGCGGGTGGAGTTCGCCGACCCGTCCGCGATCGATTCGGGATTCCGCGAGCTGCGGGCGCACGAACCTTGATGGTGGCAGCAGAACACTAGCCCGCGTGCTCTCCCGACCGCGTTGCCGACGGCCGCGCCGCGGCGATCGCCGCGATCCGCGCCTTGGCCAGCGCCTCGCCGATCTGCGGGCCGCTCAGGCCCTGCGCCGCCAGGTCGCGCGCGTTCACCGCCAGCGCCGCCGCATGCAAATGCTGCAGCGTGCGGCCCTGCGGGTAATCGGCGTCCTCGCTGCCGAGACGGCCGCGCTTGTCGGCCTCGCACACCGTGGCCAACTGCGCGACGCGCTCGGGCTTGCGGAAGCCGTCGCAGCGCTGCAGCAGTTCGTGCACGGTGCGGTCGCGCAATTCGGCCAGGCGATGCACGTTCAGATGCTCGCGGCAGGCGATCTCGGCCAGTTGCCGGTGCTCCTGCGGCACCTTGAGGCGTTCGCTCAGCGTGCGCAGCGGCGCCAGGCCGCGTTGCTCGTGCATCAGGTGGCGCGGCCATTCCTCCGGCGGTGTCAGCGCCTTGCCCAGGTCGTGGGTCAGCGCGGCGAAGCCGATCAGCGCATCGCCCGGCGCCAGCTGTGCGGCCATGTCGCTGACCAGCTCCTGGTGGCGCCCGGTGTCGACCTCGGGGTGGTACTCGGCGCGTTGCGGCACCCCGTACAGCGCGTCCAGCTCCGGCAGCACCCAGCGCAGCGCGTCGGCCTCGCGCAGCGTGCGCAGGAACGCCGAGGGCTGCGCCGAGGCCAGGCTGCGCCGCAGTTCCTGCCAGACACGTTCGGGCACCAGCGTTTCCAGTTCGCCGCCGGCGGCCATCGTGCGCATCAGGTCCATGGTCTCGGGCGCGACGACGAATCCCAGCGGCGCCAGCCGCGCCATGAACCGCGCCGCGCGCAGCACCCGCAGCGGATCCTCGGCGAAGGCCGGGCCGACGTGGCGCAGCACCCGCTGCTCGAGATCGCGCGCGCCGCCATACGGATCGACCAGACGCCCATCGGCCTCGTCGCGGGCGATGGCGTTGATGGTGAAGTCGCGCCGCTGCAGATCCTCTTCCAGCGTCACCGACGGGTCGGCCTGCACCACGAAGCCGTGATAGCCGCGCCCGGCCTTGCGCTCGGTGCGCGCCAACGCGTATTCCTCGCCATTGCGCGGATGCAGGAACACCGGGAAATCGCGCCCGACCTGCTTGTAGCCCAGCTCCAGCATCTGCTGCGCGCTGGCGCCGACCACCACCCAGTCGCGGTCGCCGGGCGGTTGACCGAGCAGGGCGTCGCGGACGGCGCCGCCGACGAGGTAGATGTTCATTGGAAGCCGGGAATGGGGAGTCGGGAATCGGGAATGGTAAAAGCAGATTCCCTTCGCCTGATGTCGCGCTGGCGTGTTGACCCAATGTTCGGCGCGGTTGCGCGCGATGGGCCGTTGCGATTCCCCATTCTCTATTCCCGATTCCCGGCCGCCGCATCGGCGGCCGTACACACGAACTTCTTCCGCGGCGCGTCCAGCTTGCCGAGCATGCGTTCGGTGACCGGCAGGGCGTCGCCGTTGAGGCGCCAGTCGTAGATCACGCTGAAGGCGAGGATGCGCGCCACGTACTCGCGGGTTTCCTTGTAGCTGACCGTCTCGATCCAGAAGTCGGCATCGTGGCCCGGGCGCTGGCTCTGCCAGCGTGCGGCCGGGCCGGGGCCGGCGTTGTAGGCGGCGATGGTCAGGTAGGGCAGGCCGTAGGTGTTGAGCAACTGGCGCAGGTAGGCGGTGCCGATGGCGATGTTGGTGTCCGGGTCGTACAGGCTGGCGGCGCCGCCGTAGCCGGCCAGGCCGAGGTTGCGGGCAACGCTGGCGCCGGTGGCCGGCACCACCTGCATCAGGCCCATCGCATTGGCCGGCGAGCGGGCGTTGGGGTTGAACACGCTCTCGGCGCGGATTTCGGCGGCGACCCAGGCCGGGTCGATCGCGTTCTTGCCGGCTTCGCGGCGGATGGTGTCGGCGTGGTGCAACGGGAAGCGCAGCGTGTACAGGCGCTGCTCCTCCGGGCGCTTGCCGAGTCCGAACACCGCGCGGTCGAACCAACCGTTGTTGCTGGCCACTTCCACCGCCAGGCGTCGCTGGGTGTCGTCGAAACGGCTCAGCGCATCGTTCCACTCGGCCACGGCCCAGCCGGCGCGGTCGATCTTGAACAGCTCCAGCGCGCGGACCAGCGACGGATCGCGCGCCACCGCCGCCTGCGCCTGCGCGCTGTCGTTCGGTTCCCACGGGCACAGCGCGTAGGGCTGCTTGAGCCGGTCGGCGGCCAGGAAGCCATGGAAGGTGGCGGAGCTGGCCGCCGCGCGGTACAGCCGCTGCGCCTCGCTGGCATTGCCGGTCTTCTCCGCCAGCCGCGCCTCGAAGTACTGCCAGCGCGAATCGTTGCGCTGCGCCGGCGGCATCTTGCGGATCGCGGCCAGTGCCGCCGGCCAGTCGCCGCGCGCCATCGCCTCGCGCGCGCGCCACTCGTGCAGGCGTTCGTCGTACGCGGACTCGGGCACCGCGTTGAGCCGGCGCGCCGAATCGGGGCCGTATGAGGCCACCGTCCACAGCGCGATCTGGTACAGCACCGCGCCGCGCTGCGCCTCGCTGAACTGCAGCGCCTGGGCGAACTGCGGCAGTTGCCGTTCGGCGGCGTCCGGATCGGTCTTGGCCAGCTTCGCCAGCCCATCCACCGCCACCTTGCGGCTGCGCTCGGTCTTGGGCCAGTTCAGCGCGCGCATATGCACCGCGTCCAGGAACGCGGCGTAGTCGTTGGCCAGGGCCAGGTCGGCCGCGGGCAGGCCGCGTGCGGCGGCGCGCATCACCGCCGGCTGCTGTGCGTCCGCGGCCGCTTCCACCCGCGCCCAGCGCAGCGCATCGGTCATGCCGCCACGCGCCTGCAGTACCGCGAACACCGGATCGCAGGCGTCGGGCAGCGACTTGCCGGCGTTGCGCCACAGCGCCTGCGCTTCGTCCACCCACTGCGCGTCGGCGCGGCCGGTGGCCTGGCGCGCATTGAGCTGGGCGCAGCGCAGGCCGAGGTTCTCGGTGGGTTTCCAGTTCGCCAGCAGCGCCGGCCAGTCCTCGCGCCGCGCCAGCGCCGGCAGCCACAGCGCACGGAAGCTCTCGGCCACCGGCTGCCCGGCGTAGCGCTTGAGGAAGTCCTGCGCCTGCGCATCGGACACCTTGTCGATGTTGCGGCGCAGGTTGGCGTACTCCAGCCAGCCGTACAGCGGATGCTGCTTGAACGCGGCCGCGCGGACCGGATCGAACCGGCCCTGCTCGGCATCGTCGATCGCCGAGCGGATCGCCGGGCGCTGGGCATCCAGGGACTGGGCGAGGGCGGGAACAGGGCCGCACAACGCGGCGGCGAACAGCAGGAGAGACGTGCGCAGGATCATGCGCGGGACTATACCGAACGCGGATGAATCGCCGTTTCAACTGGCGATGGTGGCGCTGTCGTCGCTTTGGCCGGCGTGGTGGTGACGATGGGTGGCCGCGTCGTCCAGGTTGGGTGGCGAGTGTGCTGGATGCAGCGATGCCAATGTGCCGACGGGTGGAGTCACAACACGTCGTGTCAACGCGCTGCCCGGCAGCGTTCGCAGATCGGGATCGCACGCTGGGCCGGCATCCGGGGGCCGGCATGGGCGGATGAGGTGCAGGTGCAGCTTCGTACGTCTGAAGTCCGCGAGTCGCTTCGCGCCGTACCCTCACCCC
>NZ_NSGT01000114.1:0-21185 GCF_009192905.1 Xanthomonas sp. LMG 12459 | reverse complement strand
AGATACCCCCGGCGCCTGCCAGACACACCTCCGCCCCCTAGGGGCCCCCTCCCCCGGGCGGGAGAAGGGGAGGGGGTGGCGCCTGGAGCCCCTCTCCCCCCGGGGAGAGGGGTTGGGGGGGGTACGGGGCGAAGCCTTCGCGCATCAGGACAGCACCAGGCTTCGCCCGCACCCTTGTCCGCCGCCGCGATCGATGTCTCCCCAGGCTTCGCCCGTACCCTCATCCGCCCCTTCGGGGCACCTTCTCCCGGCGGGAGAAGGGGAGCGCGTGGCGCCTGGAGCCCCTCTCCCCCCGGGAGAGGGGTTGGGGTGAGGTACGGGGCGGAGCCATCGCGCATCAGGACGACACCAGGCTTCGCCCGCGCGCTTGTCGCCGCTGCGATCGATGTCTTCCCAGGCTTTCGCCCGTACCCTCATCCGCCCCTGCGGGGCACCTTCTGCCGGTGGGAGAAGGGAGGGTGCTGCGATGGAATGTTGTTGCTGCTGCGCTCTGCGAAGGCCGCTCCGGCTTAACCGCCGCGCAATCTTCACGCGTCCTTTTCCCGCAGCCTGTTACCGCCTCCACCCGCAGCGACGCTTTTTTGCCTACCATGGGCGCTCGTCCCGTGTTCCGCTCCGGTAATGAGTCTGTGTCGCCCCCGTCCCCTTGACGCTGGACCCCCGCGCCAGGGTCCTGTCGCGCCCCGCCTGCGTCGGATCGGGTCGGGACAGTGAACGTCGCCAGGGGGAGGGGGGAGACGGCGTTCGCACGCAACTGCGGGCGCGCGTGGCCGATGCTGCTGTTCTTGCTGCTGGCATTGGGCGTGGCCTGGCGCGCCGTGGCCGCCGATGGTGGCGCAGACGGGGTGCCGCCGCTACGCGACTACGCGATCGATTCCTGGACCTCGCGCAACGGCCTGCCGCACAACTCCCTGCGCGATCTGGCGCAGACCCCGGACGGCCGCCTGTGGTTCGCCACCTGGGAAGGGCTGGTGCGCTACAACGGCCTGGACTTCGCCGTCATCGACCGCAGCACCCGGCCTGGCCTGCCCGACAACGGCGTGGGCTCGCTGTACGTGGACCGCGCCGGCGCGCTGTGGCTGAGCGATTCGCGCGGCAATCTCGGCCGCCACGATGCGGCCGGCAACTGGCGCTTCTGGCGGCAGCCGCCGGGCTGGCCGCATGCGCTGATCCACGCCATGACCCAGGACCGCGACGGCCGCATGTGGCTGCTGTTCGAAGGCAACGGCCTGGGCTGCCTGTGGCCGGACGGTCGCTTCGATTACCAGCCGGCGCCGCGCGACCTGCCGTTGGCGGCGAGCTTCCCGCACATGGCCGCCGACGACCAGGGGCGGATCTGGATCGGCAGTCTCGATGGCCTGCTGTACCGCGACCCGCAGGGCGTGCTGCGGCGCGCGCCGGCCGCGTTCGGCCTGCCGCCGGGGCTGGCCTGGCCGTATCTGGCACCGGACGGCTCGCTGTGGCTGGTGGCCGGCGAAAACCTGTACCGACTGCAGGGCGAGCAGGCGGTGCTGGTGCAGCACCTGCCGGGCTACGGCCATTTCACCTCGATGCTGCGCGACCGCGATGGCGCGATCTGGCTGGGCACCGAGAACCAGGGACTGCTGCGGATCAGTGTGCACGGCATCGAGCGCATGCTGCCGGGCGACGTGCTGCCCAACGGGCGCATCGTCAGCCTGCTGCAGGACGCCGAGGGCAGCATCTGGATCGGCGCCAACGGCGGCTTGTTCCGGCTGCGCGAGACGCTGTTCGCCGGCTACACCCGCCGCGACGGACTCAGCGGCGACTACGTGCGCGCGCTGCTGGAGACGCCGGACGGCGCACTGTGGATCGGCAGCGCCGCCGGGCTGGACCGGATGGCGCCGGATGGCCGCATCGCCCCGGTTGCGCTGCGCGACGCGCCATCGGTCCTGAGCCTGGCGCGCGGCCGCGACGGCGACCTGTGGATGGGCACCTACGCCGACGGCGTGTTCCGCCTGCGCGACGGCCGCGTCGTGCGCCACTACGGAACCAACGAGGGCTTGCCCAGCGGGCAGGTGCGTGCGCTCAGCGTCGATGCCGCTGGGACGGTCTGGATCGGCACGCGCAGCGGGGTGATGCGCATCGACGGCGACCGGCTGTCGGTGCCGGACGTGCCCGGCTTGCCGCGCGGCCTGATCACCGCCCTGGCCAGCGTCGACGGCGCGCTGTGGATCGGCTCGGTCGAAGGCGCGGCGGTA
Source organism: Xanthomonas sp. LMG 12459 (assembly GCF_009192905.1). NCBI lineage: Bacteria > Pseudomonadati > Pseudomonadota > Gammaproteobacteria > Lysobacterales > Lysobacteraceae > Xanthomonas > Xanthomonas sp. LMG 12459. The sequence continues at coordinate 18,966 of NZ_NSGT01000114.1, read as the reverse complement.
CTGCGTGACGGCCGGGTGCGGAAGCTGGCGCTGGAACCGCTGGGCGGCGCGCGCACCGTGTTCGGATTCCAGGCATTGGGCCGCGATGTGTGGATTTCCACCGACCGCGGCCTGCACCGCGACCGCGATGGCCAGCTGGCGCGGGTGGGGCTGGAGCAGGGCATGCCCGTGGATACGGTGTTCCAACTGGTCCGCGATCGCCTCGGCAACGTCTGGATCAGCAGCAACCGCGGCGTGCTGCGGACCACCGCGGCGGCGCTGGACGCGGTCGCCGACGGCCGCCAGGCGCGGTTGCAGGTGAGCCGTTACGACGAGATCGACGGCATGTCCAACGCCCAGGGCAATGGCAGCTCCGGGCCGTCGATGATCTTGCGCCACGATGGCACGGTGTGGCTGGTCACCGCCGGCGGCGTCAGCATGGTCGATCCGCGGCGCCTGGCGCGCTTCCGCGATCGCCTGCCGCCGCCGGCGGCGATCGAGAGTGTGTTGCTGGATGGCCAGCCCTTCCCCTGGCAGAACACGTCGCAACTGCCCGGCGCCAAGCGCATCACCGTGTCCTATGTCGGCCTCAGCTACCTGCTGCCCGAGCGCATCCGCTACCGCACCCGGCTCGACGGCCTGGACACCGGTTGGATCGATCGCGGCAACCAGCGCAGCGTGGAGTTCATCGGGCTGCCGCCGGGCGACTACACCCTGCACGTGGCCGCGGCGCATCCGGACGGCGCCTGGAGCACCCGCGAAGCCGTGTGGCGCTTCAGCGTGGCGCCGCTGTGGTGGCAGCGGCACAGCGTCCATGCAGCGGCCGCGGTGGCGTTGCTGCTGGCGCTGGTGCTGCTGTACCGCTACCTGATCGCGCGCTACAAGCGTCGCGCCCTGCGCCTGGAGCGGTTGGTGGCGCGGCGCACCAGCGCGCTGCGGCTGCAGACCGAGCGCCTGCTGCAGGCCGATGCCGAAAAGAGCCAGTTGCTGGCGGAACTGCAGCGCCAGGCCACTGCGTTCGAGCGCCTGGCGCACGAGGATGCGCTGACCGCGTTGCCCAACCGGCGCCACTTCGACGAGGTGCTGGTGCACAGCATGCAGCGCGCGCAGCGCAGTGGCGCGCCGCTGTGCTTGTTGGTAATGGACATCGACCGCTTCAAGCAGATCAACGACGGCTACTCGCATGCCACCGGCGATGCGGTGCTGCGCGAGGTCGGGCAACTGCTGCTGAGCGCCTGCCGCGCCTCCGACCTGCCGGCGCGGCTGGGTGGCGAAGAGTTCGCGGTGCTGCTCGGCGACACGCCGCTGGCCGACGCCGAGCGCCTGGCCACGCGCCTGCGCGACCTGTTCCATGCACGCCTGCAGTGGGCGCCCGAGGCGCCGGCGCTGCGCGTCACCTTCAGCGCCGGCCTGGTCGCGCTGCGCCCGGACGACACGCCGAGCCAGTGGCTGGAGCGCGCCGATGGCGCGCTGTACCGGGCCAAGGGCATGGGGCGCGATCGGGTGTGCGTGGGCTGAGAAACGCGGGCGGCCTGTCGTTGGGCGCTGCCCTTGGCGGCGGCGTGCAGCGTTGACGCGAGCGTTTCAGTGCGCGTCCTGGTCGTCCACACTCTCCAGTGCCACCTGCGCCGCCTCGCGGGTATCCGCAGATTCCGAGCGCAACGACAGGGCCAGCCCGCTGCGCATGGTCGGATCCGCGAAGGCGGCGGCCAGCTGGGTGACCCAGTAGCGGCTGCCGTCGGACAGCAGGGGATCTTCCAGCGCCTCCCGGATTGCGACGATGGCCTCGCCGCGGCTGCAGGCATGGAACAGGTCTTCGACCAGCGGATAGACGCCCCAGCCGTCGCCCTTGCCGAAGGAGCGCAGGAACAGCGGCAGCGCGGCGTGGTCCGGAGCGGCGAGGAATAGGCGTCGCGCCGCGTCATAGGCGTCGATCAGGTCCTGGGTGAGCTGGTCGTCGTCGGGCAGCGGTTGCTGCGCGCGCAGGAAGGTCAGGGCGTCGGTCTTGTTCACTAGGAGGGTGATCGTTTGTGGGGTCATGTTCGTCATGATGCGCGTCGTCGTGTGCAGGCGAGGGGCCTTGTACACGTGCGGAGTGCCAATGCCCGCGCGCTGGATGCGGCGGGCGAGCGCAGGATCAGCGCGCAGGCAGGTGCCGCGACACCTTCGCGGTCAGCAGCTGCACCAGCGCCGGATCCATGTAGCCGTAGTCGTCGGGGATGTCGAGGCAGACGATGCGTACGCGGCCGAGATGGCGCTTGAACCACCGCGACAGCTTGTTCCGATGCGCCGGTTCCATGACGAAGACGATGTCCGCCCACTCCAGCAGTTCCGGGGTGATTGGGGTGTCCGCGTCGTGGTCGACGCCGGCCGAGGCGGTGTCCACGCCGGGCCAGGTGGCGAACACCTGTTCGGCGGTGGGGCTGCGCAGCCGGTTGCGGCTGCAGACGAACAGCAGGTGGCGGGTCATGCGAGCGGCTGGCGGCGCGCGCGTGCCTTGCAATCCATGCCGCGGCTATGGCGCCGCGCCGACCGGTGGGGCCGGCCAAGCGTTGGCGATCTTGCAGAACAGGCGCGCGGTCTGCTCGGTGTCGTAGACCGCGCTGTGCGCGTCGGCGGCGTTCCAGTCGAAGCCGGCGGCCTGCACCGCGCGCGCCAGCACGGTCTGGCCGTAGGCGATGCCGGCCAGGGTGACGGTGTCGAACACGCTGAAGGGATGGAACGGATTGCGCTTGTGGCCGCAGCGGGCGACCGTGGCGTTGAGGAAGTTGAGATCGAAATGGGCGTTGTGGCCGACCAGGATGGCGCGCTGGCATCCGTACTTCTTCACCGCCGCGCGCACCGGCGCGAACACATGGTCCAGCGCCTCGCGTTCGGGCTTGGCGAAGCGGAACGGGTGGTCCAGGACGATGCCGGTGACCTCCAGCGACTTCGGATCGATCAGGGTGCCGGGCGCCGGCACCACGTGCGCGCTGGCGGTGACGCCGGGATAGAGCTGGCCGAAATCGTCCATCTCGATCGGCACCACCGCGATCTCCAGCAGCGCATGCTTGTTCCAGTCGAAACCGCCGGTTTCCACGTCCACCACCACGGGCAGATAGCCGCGGAAACGCCGCGACATCGGGGTGATGACCAGGGGTTGCGAGGGACTGTCGACCGAATCGTTCATCCGCCAAGGTTAGCAGAGCGCGGCCGCCGGCCGCCGCGGCGTCACTCCGGCAAACGCGTGCCGAGCACGCTGCCCTGCGCGCGCAGCCGTTCCAGCAGGGCCGCGCCCTCGTCCAGCAGGGCGCCAGGCGCAAGGCCGTGCGCGGCGGCCAGATCCAGCAGCAGTGCGCGTCCGCTGCGCGTGCCGGACTGCAGCGCCGCCAGCACGGCATAGGCCAGCGGCGCCAGTTCGGCGAAGCGCACCTGGCCGTCGGCCTCGCGCCGCGCCAGCAGACAGGTCGGCTGCGCCGGCGCCGTGTCCGGCTGCCAGGCCGGGCCGATGCGCTGCACCGGCCAGCGGTAGCGCAACAGGCGCAGCCACGGCGACAGCAGCGGGATGCCGTCGAGCAGGTCGCCGCGCGGATCGTGCGGCGGCAGCGCCGCATCGTCGATCTGCACCTGCAGTTCCACGGTTTCGTAGTGCGCCAGTTCGGCCAGCCAGGGACGCTGCGGATCGGGTGCGCGCTGCGCCAGGAACGCCACCAGTTCCTCGCCCAGGCGCGGGAACAGTGGCGTGCGAGCGCGGTGTTCGGCGCAGAACGCACGCAGCAGCGCCTCCCAGTCGGCGTCGCCGAGGGTGGCGCGCAGCACCGGGAACTGGCCGCTCAGCAGCTGCGCCAGATTGTCGAAGAACAGGGCGCGGTACACCGCCAGGCGCTGCGGCGGGATGTCGGCCGGCGGCGGGTGTCGCTGCGGATCGCGCAGATGCAGGGTCAGCGCGAACTGCTGCGCGCGCAGCGTCTCGCTCATGCGTCGGGCGACTGCGCATGCGCCTGCGCGGCGCGGATGCACTGCACTTCGTCGAGCAGCTCGCCCAGCGGCGGGAACTGGCCGTCGCGCTCGAGCACGGTGGGACGCACGCCGTGCAGGCGGTAGGCGGCGGCAAGCAGGTCCCACACCGGGTCGGCCACCGGCGCGGCGTGGGTGTCGATCTTCAGCCCGCTGGCCGGGTCGTCGCGGTGGCCGGCGACGTGGTACGAGGCGATGCGTGCGCTCGGCAGGGCGGCGAGGAAGGCCAGCGCGTCGTCGCCGTGGTTGCACGCATTGACGTGCACGTTGTTGACGTCCAGCAGCAGGTCGCAGTCGGCCTCGGCCAGCACCGCGGTCACGAATGCGGCTTCGCTCATCGCCTGGCCCGGCGCGGCATAGTAGGAGACGTTTTCCACCGCGATGCGGCGGCCCAGCGCGTCCTGCACCTGGGCGATGCGCGCGCCGACGTGGCGCACCGCTTCGTCGGTGAACGGCAGCGGCAGCAGTTCGTAGAGGTGGCCGTCGTCGGCGCTGTAGCTGAGGTGTTCGCTGTACAGCGCGACCCGGTGCCGGTCGAGGAACTGCCGGGTCTGCTGCAGCAGGGTGGTGTCCAGCGCCGCCACGCCGCCCAGCGACAGCGACAGGCCGTGGCAGCTGAGCGGATGCCGCGCGCTCAGCGTCTGCAGCAATTGGCCGGGGCGGCCGCCGACGCCGATCCAGTTGTCCGGCGCGCATTCGAGGAAGTCGAACGCGTCCGCCGGCGCCTGCAGCAGGTCCTGCAGCAAGCCACGGCGCAGCCCGAGGCCGGCGCTGGCCGCGGCCAGCGGCCGGGCGTCGTACCGGGGTGGTTCAGAGGCTGCCACCGCATTTGCCCTCGCCGCACTTGCCTTCGGCCATGGCCTTGTCGTCGTGCTTGGCCTGGGGCGTGGCGGCGCTCCCGGCCGCCGCGGGCTTGGCCGGCGGCGCCGCCGGGGCGTGCGCGCCGCAACTGCCGTCGCCGGCCTTGGCGCCGCAGCCGCCTTCGCTGGCCTTGGCCGGATCGGCGGCCTGCCTGGCCTGCGCCGGCGGCGCGGGCGTCGGCGTTGCTGGCGCGCTCGCCTCGGTGCTTTGCGGCGGGGTGACGGCAGCCTGCGCGCCCAGCGCATAGCCCTGGGCGAGGTCGGTCATCGCCAGCGCGGAGGCGGACAGGCCGATCCCGCCAAGCAGGACCGCACCGGCGAGGGCAGAGGACGGACGGGACGACGTGGACATGCGCAGGCTCCTGGCGATGGACGGGTGCCGGTCGGGATGTCCGGCAGTGCGCCAAGCCTACCCGCTGCCGCACCGCGCTGCATGTGGCGGTGCGTGGCGACAAAAAAGCTCCGTTGTGCACGGAGCCCGGGGACGCCAGCGGCGGCGGAACGGCGCATGGCCGGTCCGCACGCCGGGGGTCAGATGCCGCTGGTGGAGCTGGTCTCGTCGCGCTTGTCGCGCGGCGGCAGCGGCTCGTCGCCGTGCACCAGGAACCACACGTTCTCGGCGATGTTGGTGGCGTGGTCGCCGATCCGCTCCAGGTTCTTGGCCATGAACAGCAGATGCGTGCACGGGGTGATGTTGCGCGGGTCTTCCATCATGTAGGTCAGCAGCTCGCGGAACAGCGCGGTGTACTGCGCATCGAGCTGCGCGTCGCCCTGGCGCACCAGCAGCGCGGCGTCGGCGTCGTTGTTCTGGTAGGCGGCCAGCGCCGCGCGCACCTGTTCGGCGGCGAGCTTGCCGAGCTGGCGCAGGCCCAGGGTCTGCGGCATCGGCGGGGACATGTTCAGCGCGATCGAGCGCTTGGCGACGTTGGCGGCGTAGTCGCCGATGCGTTCGACGTCGGCGGGAATGCGCAGGCCGGCCAGGATCTCGCGCAGGTCGCGTGCCATCGGTCCGCGCAGCGCCAGGCGCATGACGTCGTGGCTGATGGAGTGCTCGAGCGCGTCGATCGCTTCGTCGTTGACGACGATGCGCAGCGCGGCGTTGTCGTCGCGGCGTTCGACCACGTCCAGCGCCGCTTCCAACTGCGCCACCGCGGTTTCGCCCATGCGCACGATCTCGGCGGCGAGGCGATGCTGTTCTTCGTCGTAGCTCTTCACGATGTGCTCGTTGGGCTGAGTGTTCATGTCGTAGGTCCAATAGGTGCGTTGGTGTCGCCGCGGCCATGCCTGGCGGTGCGGTGCTGGCGTCGCCGGGCGCCCGCCCGAGGGGCGGCGGGCGCGGCCGCTGCGACGAGGCAGCGGCGGCCGCAGCGGCTCAGCCGAAACGGCCGGTGATGTAGTCTTCGGTCTGCTGCTTGTTCGGCTGCGAGAAGATGATTTCGGTGCGGTCGTGCTCGATCAGGTCGCCCAGGTACATGAAGGCGGTGTAGTCGGACACGCGCGCGGCCTGTTGCATGTTGTGGGTGACGATGACGATGGTGTAGTCGTTCTTCAACTCTTCCACCAGCTGCTCGATGCGGCTGGTCGAGATCGGGTCCAGTGCCGAGGTCGGCTCGTCAAGCAGCAGCACGTCGGGGCGCAACGCCACGGCGCGGGCGATGCACAGACGCTGCTGCTGGCCGCCGGACAGGCCCAGCGCGCTCTGCCCGAGCTTGTCCTTGACCTCGTCCCACAGCGCGCCCTGGCGCAGCGCCTGCTCGACGCGGTCGGCCATGTCGGCCTTGGACAGCTTCTCGTGGTGGCGGATGCCGTAGGCGACGTTCTCGAAGATGGTCATCGGGAACGGCACCGGCTTCTGGAACACCATGCCGACCTTGCTGCGCAGGCGGTTCATCGGGTACTTCGGCGAGAGGATGTTCTCGCCGTCCAGCAGCACCTCGCCGCGCGCTTCCAGCTTCGGGTACAGCGCGTAGATGCGGTTGAAGATGCGCAGCAGGGTGGACTTGCCGCAGCCGGAGGGGCCGATCAGTGCGGTGACGCGCTTCTCCGGCACTTCCAGGTTGATGCCCTTCAGCGCATGGTACTTGTCGTAGTAGAAGTCCAGGCCGCGCGCGGCGATCTTGACCGGCGACGGCGCCAGCGCGGTGTGCCCGTTGGGCATGGCGATGCGGTGCATCGGGGCGGCGTTGTGGTGATCGTTCATGGCCGGGTCCATAGGGGAATCAATCGTTGGAGATCTTGTTGCGCACCAGCAGGGCGCGCGCGCCGAGGCTGACCAGCAGGACGAAGACGGTGAGCACCAGCGCGCCGGACCAGGCCAGTTGCTGCCAGGTCGGGTAGGGGCTGCCGGCGAAGTTGTTCATCACCACCGGCACGCTGGCCATCGGCTTGAGGATGTTGTTGTTCCAGTACAGGTTGCCGAAGGAGGTGAACAGCAGCGGTGCGGTCTCGCCGCTGATGCGCGCCAGCGCCAGCATCACGCCGGTGACGATGCCGGCCGAGGCGCTGCGGTACAGCACCTGGATGGTCACCTTCCATTGCGGGATGCCCAGCGACAGCGCGGCCTCGCGCATCTGCGCCGGCACCAGCCGCAGCATCTCGTCGGTGGTGCGGACCACCACCGGCAGCACGATGAAGGCCAGCGACAGCGCGCCGGCCAGCGCCGAGAAATTGCCGCCGGTCTGCATCACGTACAGGGTGTAGACGAACAGGCCGAGCACGATCGACGGCGCCGACAGCAGGATGTCGTTGACGAAGCGCACCACCTGGCCGGTCTTGCGCGCGTTGCCGTACTCGGCCAGCCAGGTGCCGGCGGCCACGCCCAGTGGCGTGCCGATCAGCAGCGCCAGGCCGCACATCACCGCGCTGCCGAAGAACGCGTTGGCCAGGCCGCCGTCCTCGCCGGGCGGCGGGGTCATGCGCGTGAACAGGTCCAGGTTGATGCCGGCGATGCCCTTGGCCAGCAGGGTCCACAGGATCCAGGCCAGGAACACCAGCCCGAACAGCGCGGTCAGGCAGGACAGGGTGAGCGCCACGAAGTTGACCACGCGGCGGCGGTTGTACAGGCGGTGTGCGATGTCGGCGGCCATCTCAGTTGCCCTCCTTGCGCGACAGTTGCGCCAGCATCAGGCGGGCGATCGCCAGCACGACGAAGGTCACCAGGAACAGGACGAAGCCCAGCAGCAGCAGTGCCGAGCGGTAATCGCCGGTGGCTTCGCCGAAGTCGTTGGCGATCAGCGCGGCGATGGTGGTGCCCGGCTCCAGCAGCGAGGGCGACAGGCGCACCGTGTTGCCGACCACGAAGGCCACCGCCATGGTCTCGCCGAGCGCGCGGCCCAGGCCCAGGAAGATGCCGCCGATCACCGCCGAGCGGGTGTAGGGCAGCACGATGTCCCAGCTCACCTCCCAGCGCGTGGAGCCGAGCGCGTAGGCCGACTCCTTGAGTCGGGTGGGCACGGTCAGGAACACTTCGCGCATCACCGAAGAGATGAAGGGAATCACCATGATCGCCAGCACGAAGCCGGCGGTGAGCAGGCCGATGCCGATCGGGGGGCCCTGGAAGATCGGGCCGATCAGCGGCAACGTGCCGAGGTGGTCGTTGAGCCAGGGCGTGACGTACTCGGACATGATCGGGATCAGCACGAACAGACCCCACATGCCGTAGATGATCGACGGGATGCCGGCCAGCAGTTCGATCGCGGTCCCGACCGGGCCGCGCAGCCAGCGTGGCGCCACTTCGGTCAGGAAGAAGGCGATGCCGAAGCTCACCGGCACCGCGATCAGCATCGCGATCAAGGCAGTCACCAGGGTGCCGTAGATCGGCGCCAGTGCGCCGTACTTGTTCTCGACCGGGTTCCACTCGCTGGAGTAGAAGAAGCTCATGCCCTGCAGCTGCAGGGCATGACGGCCGCCCCACAGCATCGACAGCGCAGCGCTGCCCAGGGCGACGAGTACCAAAACGACGGTGGCGGTGAGGATCCAGCGGAACAATCGGTCGGCGCGGGCGTCACGCAGGTCGCGTCCGCGTGGCGCCGACATCGCTTCGGGAAGGACAGTGCTGTTCATGGGCTCGGTCGTCGCCGGAGCACGCGCCTGCGCGCTCCGATCGTGGCCGCGGCGGGGATGACCGCGCGCGGTGGGTGGTTGCATCGCTCCCGCACAGGCGGGAACCCGAAAGTCCGAATCACAAGTTGCCGAGACGGCGACCGGCGGCGCCTGGACTGCACCGCCGGTCGCCGGTTGCCGCCGCGCTGCGCGCAGTGCGCACCGCGGTGGCGCTTACTTGAATTCCTTGCTCCAGTAGGACTCGATCTGCTGCACCAGTTCCGGCGGCAGCGGCACGTAGTGCAGGGCGTCGGCCTGCGGCTGGCCCTTCTCGAAGGCCCACTTGAAGAAGTCCAGGGTCGCCTTGCTGCGCGCCGGGTCCTTGGCCTGCTTGTGCATCAGCATGAAGTTGGTGGCGGTGATCGGCCACGCCTGCGCGCCCGAGGCGTTGGTGATGACCAGGTTGAAGTCCTTGGCGTTGGCCCAGTCGGCCGACGCGGCGGCCGCGGCGAAGCTCTCGGCATTGGGCTGCACCCAGTTGCCGGCGGCGTTCTGCATCGACGCGTACGGCATCTTGTTCTGCAGCGCGTAGGCCAGTTCGACGTAGCCGATCGAGCCCTTGATCTGCTGCACGTACGAGGCCACGCCTTCGTTGCCCTTGCCGCCGACGCCGCCCGGCCACTGCACCGAGGTGCCTTCGCCGACCTTGCCCTTCCACTCCGGGCTGACCTTGGACAGGTAGTTGGTGAAGTTGAAGCTGGTGCCCGAGCCGTCGGAGCGGTGCACCAGGTTGATCTTGGTGTCGGGCAGGGTCACGCCCGGGTTCAGCGCGGTCAGCGCCGGGTCGTTCCACTTGCTGATCTTGCCCAGGAAGATGTCCGCCAGCACCGGGCCGGTCAGCCGCAGCTTGCCCGCGTCCATGCCGTCCAGGTTGACCACCGGCACCACCCCCCCAATCGCCGAGGGGAACTGGCCGAGGCCGGCCGCGGCCAGCTCGGCGCTGTCCAGCGGCTTGTCGGAAGAGCCGAAATCGACCGTGCCGGCCTTGATCTGGGCGATGCCGCCGCCGGAACCGATCGACTGGTAGTTGATCTTGTTGCCGGTGGCCGCGTTGTAGTCGGCCGACCACTTGGAGATCAGCGGGTAGATGAAGGAGGCACCGGCGCCGGAAATCTCCGCCGCAGTCTTGGCGCCGGCGGCCGGCGCGGCAGCGGGCGTCCCGCCTGCCGCATCGGCGGCGCCCTGCTTGTCGCCGTTGCCGGGCTGGCAGGCGGTGACGGCGAAGGCCAGGGCGAGGGACAGGACGGCAATGCGCGCCGGCTGCAGTTTCATGGGGGGTCACTCCGTAGCGAAGAGCGCCGGGACATCCGGCGGATGCTCGCTATGAAATGATATTTTTGTTACAGCGAGATGACTTGCGGACTGGTTGGCGGACGCCCTCACCGGATGCGGCGCTCGCGCCGCCTTCCGGAACCGTGGCAGGGCAGGGCGGCGTGCCCCCGCTGGGCCTGCGCACGGCTCCGCCAGCGGGGACAAAAAAAGACGCGGACCCTGCGGTCCGCGCCTTCGGGACATCGCCGTGCCGGCGCGCGAGCGCCGGACGGGCGAGACGCCGGCTTACTTCATGTTCTGCGCCCAGTAGGCTTCGATCTGCTTGACCAGCGGCTCCGGCAGCGGCACGTAGTCCAGCGCCTTGGCCTGCGGCTGGCCCTGCTCGAACGACCACTTGAAGAAGTCCAGCGCGGCCTTCGACGACGCCGGCTTCTTGGCCTTCTTGTACATGATGGCCCAGGTGGTGGCGGTGATCGGCCACGCGTCCTGGCCCGGCGCGTTGGTCATGATCAGGTTGAAGTCCTTGGCCGACTTCCAGTCCGCGGTGGCGGCGGCAGCGGAGAAGGTCTTGTCGTCCGGCATCACGAAACGGCCGGCGGCGTTCTTCATGCCGGCGTAGCTGAGCTTGTTCTGCAGCGCGTAGGCGTACTCGACGTAGCCGATGCCGCCGCGGATCTGCTTGACGTAGGCGGCCACGCCCTCGTTGCCCTTGCCGCCGATGCCGGCCGGCCACTGCACGGCGGTGCCTTCGCCGACCTTGCTCTTCCACTCCGGGCTGACCTTGGACAGGTAGTTGGTGAAGTTGAAGCTGGTGCCCGAACCGTCGGAGCGGTGCACGATGGTGATCTTCAGGTCGGGCAGGGTCAGGCCCGGGTTCAGCGCGGCGATCGCCGGGTCGTTCCACTTGGTGATCTTGCCGAGGAAGATGTTGGCCAGCACGGTGCCGTCGAGCTTCATCGCACCCGGGGCCACGCCCGCCACGTTGAACACCGGCACGATGCCGCCGATCACGACCGGGAACTGGCCCAGGCCGAACTTTTCCAGATCCGCGCCGCTCAGCGGCTTGTCGGAGGCGCCGAAATCGACCGTGGCCGCCTGGATCTGCGCGATGCCGCCGCCGGAACCGATCGACTGGTAGTTGACGCGGTTGCCGCTTTTCTCAGCATAGGCAGCCGACCACTTCGACAGCACCGGGTAGACGAAGCTGGAGCCTGCGCCAGTGACATCGGTGGCTTGCGCCGCGAGCGAAAACGTAGCGACCGCGGCGGCTGCCAGCAGTCGGAGCTTGAGGGAACGCATCGGGAGAACTCCTGAAATAGGTGGAATGCCGGCACCCCGGCCGGCATCGGCTGCATTCCAAGACTTTTTCATGAACGTCTGAAGAAAATCAGATGTCAGTCCGGTGACAGCCTTTCCGGACGCGGCTGCCTTCGTTTCGAAACGAAGCTGACTCAAAACCGTCATGTCTTTGACGGAATCTTTACAAATGGTCGGGCCATCGCACTGGGGCCGCACCGCACCCATACCACCCTGCCACCACCCATCGGAGAGATTCTAATGCGTTCCCATCTTCTCGCCACGGCGATCCTCGCCAGCCTCGGCCTCGCGTCGGCGCCGCAGGCGTTCGCGGCGAAGGCCAAGGCCAGCAGCAACCCGCCCGCCGTCAGCGCTGCCCAGCTGCAGCAGCTGCAGGCCCAGATCGAAGCGCTGCAGACCCAGGTCCAGCAGCTGCAGGCGCAGTCGGAAGCCCTGCAGGCGCAGTCCGACGCGCAGTCGGAAGTGAATGTCGTGCAGGCCCAGGCGACCGAAACGGCGCAGGCCAGCGCCGCCAAGGTCGACAAGCTCGCCAAGCTGGTCAACGACAACAAGATCGGCGGCCGCATGTTCTTCGACCTGACCAACATCGACCGCACCAGCGGCGGCGCCAAGACCGCCGCCAGCGGCACCGGTCTGGACGTCAAGCGCTTCTACCTGACCGTCGACCACAGCTTCAACGAGATCTGGTCGGCCAACCTGACCACCGACTTCCAGTACAGCTCGGCGCTGTCCAACACCCAGCTGTTCGTCAAGAAGGCCTACGTGCAGGGCAAGTTCGACGACGCCTTCGCCCTGCGCATCGGTGCCGCCGACATGCCGTGGGTGCCGTTCGTCGAGAAGTTCTACGGCTACCGCTACGTCGAGAACACCCTGACCGACCGCCTGAAGTACGCCAACTCCTCCGACTGGGGCCTGCACGCCTTCGGCGACCTGGGTTCGCAGGTCAACTACGCGATGTCGGTGGTCAACGGTGCCGGCTACAAGAACCCGACTCGCGGCAAGGGCATGGACGTGGAAGGCCGCGTCGCCTACATGCCGATGCAGAACCTGGCCATCGCCGTCGGCGCCTACTCGGGCAAGCTGGGCAAGGAAACCGACATCCTCGACGCGCAGCACGACTACACCCGCGCCGATGCGATGGTCGCCTACGCCGATTCCAACTTCCGTCTGGGCGGCGAGTACTTCCAGGCCAAGAACCTCAACAACGTGCTGACCCCGGCCACCGACAAGTCCAGCGGCTGGTCGGTGTGGGGCAGCGTGGCGCTGACCGACGGCGGCATCAACGCCTTCGCCCGCTACGACAAGACCGACCTGAGCAAGACCATCGACCCGACCCTGGCCGACAAGTACTGGAACGTCGGCGTCGAGTTCCCGGTGCTGAAGAACCTGAAGCTGGCCACCGTGTACAAGTACACGCACCAGGACAACGCCAGCAGGAAGACCGACGTGGAAACCAAGGAATTCGGCGTCTGGGGCGACCTGTCGTTCTGATTCGCGGAGATTCCCGCACGTGGGACGGAAGGCGGCGCATTGCGCCGCCTTTCTTTTTTTGCGGCGCGATCGCCGAGGCGCGCGATGGGGTGCCGGCCGGGGCGCCTTTCACGGTTCGCGTCGACGACCGTGGACGATAGTCGCTGCTACAGCGGCCAGGTGGCCTCTCGTGGAGAACTGGAGAAGCGGTTTCAACCGCGACGGGCGCAGCGGCGGACGACATGCGCCGCGCAAGTTGCCCAAGCCGACATCCCCGGCGCTGTACCGGCCGGCGCCGCGGCACGCCGCTCAACCTAGCGTCTTGTCCTTGTACCGGCACAGGTCGCGGATCGCGCACTGCGGACAGTCGGGCTTGCGCGCCTTGCACACGTAGCGGCCGTGCAGGATCAGCCAGTGGTGCGCGTCGTGCAGGAACTGCGCCGGCACCCGCTTGAGCAGCGAATCTTCGACCGCGCGCACGTCCTTGCCCGGGGCCAGCCCGGTGCGGTTGGCGACGCGGAAGATGTGCGTGTCCACCGCCACGGTCGGTTCGCCGAAGGCGGTGTTGAGCACCACGTTGGCGGTCTTGCGGCCGACCCCGGGCAGCGCTTCCAGCGCGGCGCGCGAGCGCGGCACCTCGCCGCCGTGCTGCTCGACCAGGATGCGGCAGGTGGCGATGACGTTCTTGGCCTTGGCGTTGAACAGGCCGATGGTGGAGATGTAGCGCTTCAGGCCGTCCTCGCCCAGCGCCAGGATCGCGGCCGGCGTGTTCGCCACCGGATACAGGCGCCGCGTGGCCTTGTTGACGCCGACGTCGGTGGCCTGCGCCGAGAGAATCACCGCGATCAGCAGTTCGAACGGGCTGTCGTATTCCAGCTCGGTGGTCGGGCTGGGGTTGAGTTCGGACAGGCGCGAGAACAGTTCATGGATCTCGTCCTTGCTCAGCAGGCGTCCACGCCGTGCAGGCGCGCTTGCGCCCGTGCTCGCGGTCGCGCTCATTGGCCGCCTCGCTGCGCGGCCTTGGCCTTGGCGCGGGCCAGGATCGCCGCGGCGGCCGCAGGCAGGGCCGGCGCGCTCGGTGTGGCCGTGGTCGACGTCGAGGCGATCGGTGTCGCTGCCGCACGTCGCGCCTGGCGCGCATTGGCACGGCGTTCCAAGCGCGCGCTGCGCGCCCGGTAGCGCGCACGCGCGTCCCACGCATCGCGCAGGCGTTGCTGCGAGGCCAGCACCTGCACGCGCAACTGCGGATGCGCCGGATCCAGGCGATCGTCCTCCGGATCGGTGCCGCGGTAGTCCATCAGGCCGCCGTCGATCGCGGCATCCAGATCGTCGTCCAGGATCCAGCGCAGCAACTGCAGCGGCGTGGCGGGAGCGGGGGCGTGCGACATCGTGTGCGGGCTCAGCGGTTGCGAAACTGCGGCGGGCGCCGCTCCAGGAAGGCGCGGGTGCCTTCGCGCATGTCCTCGCTGGAGAACAGCAGGCCGAACTGCGCGGTCTCGTATTCCAGCCCCTGTTCGATCGCGCTTTCGCCGCCGATCTGGATCGCGTCGAGGATGCCGCGCAGCGCCAGCGGTGCGGCATCGGCCAGTTGCTGCGCCAACTGCAGCGTGGTCGCCTGCAGTTCGCCGACGGCGACCACGCGGCTGACCAGGCCCAGTTGCAGTGCGCGCGCCGCGTCGATCGGCGCGCCGAGCAGGCACAGTTCCAGCGCCGCGGCGCGGCCGACCAGCCGCAGCAGGCGCTGGGTGCCGCCGAAGCCGGGAATCAGCCCGAGATTGATCTCCGGCTGGCCCAGGCGCGCGCCTTCGGCGGCCAAGCGCAGGTGGCAGGCCATCGCCAGTTCCAGCCCGCCGCCGAGGGCGAAGCCGTTGACCATCGCCAGCACCGGCTTGGGCATGCGCTCGATCCGGCGCATCAGGCGCTGGCCCAGTTGCGAGAAATCGCGGCCCTGCACCGGTGTCAGTTCGTTCATCTCGGCGATGTCGGCGCCGGCCACGAAGGCTTTCTCGCCGGCGCCGGTCAGCACCACCACGCGGATCTGCGGGTCGTCCGCGGCCGCGGCGAAGGCCGCATCCAGCGCCTGCAAAACCTGGCGATTCAAGGCGTTGAGCTTGTCGGCTCGATTCACGGTGAGGATGCGGATCGCACCCTGGGTATCGGCGAGGACCGGCGTGCCGGACATGTGCATTCCTGGTTGTTAAAAAAAGGTAATGGGAACTCTGGGCGGGCTGCACCAGTCAGAGCAGCGTCGTCGGTAGCGGTTACGCGCCGCGGCGGCTATCCTAACGCGTCATCTCAGGCGGCACGGGCCGCCCTGTGCCACCACCCTGGAGAATTGTTTGATGAAGTTGCGTTCTATTGCGGTCGCTGTCGCGGCCCTCGCCCTGAGCGGCAATGCGTTCGCCCAGGACACCTCGTCCGAGAAGGGCAAGCTGAGCTATTACTTCGGCTACGACTACGGCAACAACCTTGCCGAACTCACCGGCCGCGGCGAGCAGCTCGATATCAATGCGGTGGTGAAGGGCTTGCAGGACGCCTACGCCAAGAAGCAGCCGGCGGTCAGCGCCGACCAGCTGAAGCCGGCGGTGGAAGCGTTCCAGAAGCGCGAGCAGGCCCGCGCCCAGCAGGCCAAGGCCGACTACGAGAAGGCCGCTGCCGAGAACAAGACCAAGAGCGACCAGTTCATGGCCCAGAACAAGGCCAAGCCTGGCGTGCAGGTGCTGCCCAGCGGCGTGCAGTACCGCGTGATCGAGGCCGGCAAGGGTGCCAAGCCGACCCAGGCCAGCACCGTGCAGCTGGAAGTGGCCGGTCCGTATCCGTTCGGTCAGCGTCCGGCGCAGGCGCGTCCGGCGCAGCAGATCCCGGCGATCAAGGTCAGCGAAGTCGAGATGCAGGCCATGCGCGACACGCTGCTGCAGATGCCGGCCGGCTCCAAGTGGGAAGTGACCCTGCCGCCGGACAAGGCCTACGGTGCCGACCCGCGTACGCCGTTCCCGCCGAACGTGGCGGTGCAGTTCGAGATCAAGCTGGTCAGCGTCAAGTAAGCACGCTGGTTCAGTGCACGACGATTGCGCCGGCAGCGATGCCGGCGCAATTTTTTTGGGCAGGCAACGACGGCGCCGACGAATCGCGCTAGGCTGGCAAGGTGTCGAATCCGATGGATCCCGTTCCGCATGCCCTGCTCACGCCCTGCATCGGTCTCTGCCGTCTCGATGCGCAGGGCTATTGCGCCGGCTGCCTGCGCAGCGGCGATGAGATCGCACGCTGGCGCGGCATGAGCGACGCCGAACGCCGCCGCTACATGGACGAGGTGCTGCCGGGCCGCGGCTGGTCGCCGTCTCCGGGGCAGCGCCTGGCCGAACGCGCGCACCTGCTGCGCGCACTGCACCCGCTGCAGCAGCCGCCGGCGGGGCCGGGCTGGAACCACCACGAACTGCAGGATCTGCTGCCGGACGGCGCGCCGGTGGAAGCGGCGGTGCTGGCCGGCCTGGTGCCGCGCGCCGACGGCACCCATGTGCTGTTGACCCGGCGCACCGACAGCCTGCGTCACCACGGCGGCCAGGTCAGTTTTCCCGGTGGCCGCATCGAGGCCAGCGACGCCGATGCGGTGGCCGCTGCGCTGCGCGAGAGCGAGGAGGAGATCGCGCTAGCGGCGTCGCAGGCCGAGCCATTGGGCTACCTGGATCCGTTCGTCACCATCAGCGGCTTCCGGGTGATGCCGGTGGTCGCGGCGATCGATCCGCGCTTCGTGCCGCAGCCGCATCCGGGCGAGGTGGCGGAGGTGTTCGAGGTGCCGCTGGCCTATCTGATGGCGCCGGACAACCTGCGCAGCATCGAGACCGATTACCGCGGACGCCCGCGCGTCGTGCTGGAGTACGGCTGGCCCGGCCAGCGGATCTGGGGCGCGACCGCGGCGATCCTGCTCAACCTGCGCCGCCGACTGGAGCAAGCCGCATGACCGCAACGTCCCCCGCATGGCACACCCTGGTCGAGGCACCGGCAGTGGCTGCCGCGCTCGGCGATCCCGCGCTGCGCCTGGTCGATGCGCGGTTCGTGCCGGCGGCGCTGCTCGATCCCGCCGCGGCGGCGGCCGCGCGCGCGGCCTATGCGCAATCGCACCTGCCCGGCGCGGTCTACGCCGATCTGAACGCGGATCTGTCCGATCTCGGCCGTCCCGGCCTGGGCCGGCATCCGTTGCCGGACGACGCGGCGTTCGCGCGCACTCTGGGGCAGTGGGGCATCGGCCCGCAGCACCAGGTGGTGGTGTACGACGCCGGCGACGGCAGCATGGCCGCTGCCCGCCTGTGGTGGATGCTGGGCCTGCTTGGCCATCGCCGGGTCGCCGTGCTCGACGGCGGCCTGGCCGAATGGCGCCGGCTGGGCCTGCCGGAAACCGACGCGGCCTCCGCGCCGTCGCCGCTGCCGCCGTATCCGCAGGTCTTCGATGCGGCGCGCATCGTCTCCGCCGAGGAGGTCGCCGCGCGTCTGCACGAGGCGCCGGGCTGGTTGCTGGATGCGCGCCCCGGCGAACGCTTCCGTGGCGAGGTGGAGCCGATCGACCCGCTGCCCGGGCATGTGCCCGGCGCGCTCAACCGGCCGCTGGCGCAGAATCTGCGCGACGGCCGCCTGCGCCCGGCGCAGGAACTGCGCGCGGAACTGCAGCCGCTGCTGCAGGGGCGCGATCCGCGCGAGGTGGTGCTGATGTGCGGATCGGGCGTCACCGCCTGCCATCTGCTGCTGGCGCTGGAGCATGCCGGCCTGCACGGTGCGCGCGTTTACGCCGGCTCCTGGAGCGGCTGGATCGCCGATCAGGCACGGCCGCGCGCCATCGGCTAGGGCCGGCGCCGGTCCACACGGAACGCATGCACGATGGCACGCGACAGGGGCGGCACCATGCGCTGGCGTGAGGCCTGCGGGCTGGCGATGCTGCTGGGCCTGGCCGCCTGCGGCGACCGCCGCGCGTCGGCCGATGGCGCCGACGCCTCGCCACGCGCGCAATCTGCCACGCATTATCGCGAGGCGGTGGAGCGCAATCGTGCGCAGCGCCTGGCGACATTGCGCGCGCCGTCGGGCTGGTTGAGTTTCACCGGCTCCGGGCGTCTGCACAGTGGCCTGCACCGGGTCGGCAGCGCACCCGACAACGATGTGCAGTTGCCCGCCGGTCCGGCGCATCTGGGCACGCTGCAGGTGGATCCGCAGGAGGGCGTGCAGTTCCAGCCCGCAGCGGACGCGGCGGTGCAGGTGAACGGCCAGCCGTTCGCCGGTGGCCGCCTGGAGACCGACGCGACGCACGACACCCAGACCCGCCTTGCGCTGGGGGCGCAGGAGTTCTACGTGGTGCGCACCGGCAACCTGTTCGGCTGGCGCTTCCGCGATCCGCAGGCGCCGGCGCGCGCGCGCTTCCGCGGCATCGATTACTTCCCGATCGATCCGCAGTGGCGGGTGGTGGCCGACTGGCATCCGGTGCCGGCGCCGCGGGCGATGGTGCTGCTCACCTCGATCGGCACGCCGCAGCCGCTGGCCCTGGTCGGCAGCGCTGAGTTCGTGCTGCGGGGGCGGCGCTACAAGCTGCAGATTCTGCGCGACGGCGCCAGCCAGCGTCTGTTCTTGCCGTTCTCCGATCGCACCAGCGGCCGCGAGAGCTATGGCGGCGCCCGCTATCTGTTCGTGCCGGCGCCGCAGGGCGACCGCATCGTGCTGGATTTCAACCTGGCGCAGAACCCGCCATGCGCGTTCACCCCGCACGTGGTGTGCCCGCTGGCTCCGGTGGGCAATCGCCTGGACGTGGCGGTGACCGCCGGCGAGAAGAACTACGTCGGCGCGCACTGAGCGCGCGTGGAAAATCGCGCAGGAGCGGCTTCAGCCGCGACCGGGCCGTTCCCGGTGAAGCCGGGTCGCGGCTGAAGCCGCTCCTTGTATCTGGACATGTCGCCCCTAAACAGGCGTCATGTCTTCCGACTGATCATCGGAG
>NZ_NSGT01000113.1:0-4728 GCF_009192905.1 Xanthomonas sp. LMG 12459 | reverse complement strand
CGAGGACCTGGCGCGGCAGCGCAGCGCCAGCGCCGCGGGCATCGCGCCGGCGGTCGCCGATCCCGAACCGCCGCAGGACGATCCGCCGGGATCGGCTGCACCCGGCGTCGTCGCAATGCCGGCGTCGGCAGTGCCCGCGGCGACGCCGGAGCCGGACGCCGAGCCGGATGCGCAGCGCAATCCGATGTCGACATCCACACCGGAAGCGTCGCCGCGGTCGCCGCCTTCCGCGGCGTCGTGAGTGCGGCGGATCGACGGCGCGAGCGCTGCCGCCACGCGGACACCCGAGTGAGCTGCGTTCGTCACACGCCCAACCGGATGCGGCTTGCTCCGTAGAAGCGGTTCTTGTCCGTTCTTGCCGGCTCAGCGGCGACGGGCTTTGCCGGTAACGCCTTCGCGGCTCAAGCCGCGCCTGCGGTCGCTTCCGTCACGACCACAGACCTCCACGCCGCCGCGCAGCGCCGCTGCCCGTCGCCGCCGTCGCCACGCGGGGCCACGGCAGCGGCAGGCGTACTCAGCGCCAATCGATCCGCAGGCTCAGCGCCGCATTGCGTGCCTCGCCCAGCGTGTGCTGGTTCCAGTAGCTGCGATCGAACAGGTTGTTGATGTTGCCGGTCAGCAACGCGTCGTAGCCGCCCAGCGTGGTGGCGTACTGGAAGCCGGCCGCGGCGACGGTATGCCCGGGGATGAGCACGCGATTCTGATCCTCGTAGTAGGCATCGCCGGAGTAGCGCACGTTGCCGTGCAGGCTCAGGCCGCGCACGCCCGGCACGCGCCAGGTGGCATTGGCCAGCAGTTGCCGGCGTGCAGCGCCGGCCGGGCGGTTGCCGCGCAGGGCCGCGTTGTCCGGCGACAGATCCTCCAGCCGCGGGTCCATCCACAGTCCGCCGACGCCCACTTCCAGATCCTCGGTCACGCCGACGCTGCCGATCACTTCCAGCCCGCGATACAGGGTCAGGCCGTCCTGGGTCAGGTAGCGCAGGCCGTCGCGGTAGGCGTCGATCTGCGCGCCGCGCTCGATGCGGAACGCGGCGGTGGTCAGCGCGAAGCGCCCGCTCTGCAGCTTGGCGCCCAGTTCATACTGCTTGCTCACCGTCGGCGCCAGCACGCTGCCGGCGTTGGCATAGGCGGGCAGCGCATCGGTGCCGACGCGGCTGCCGGGCTCCAGCGCCTCCACGTAGCTGGCGTAGAGCGACACGTCGTCGATGGGCTTGTAGATCAGCGCCACGGTCGGGGTCGTCACCGAAGTGCGGTAGCCGCTGTCCACCGACGCGTCGCCATCCAGATCGCGTTGCTGGTAATCCACGTGGCGCGCGCCGAGGATGGCGCGCCAGTGGTCGCCGAACTGCAGGGTGTCGCTGACGAACACCGCCTTCTGGCGCAGGTCCGCGCTGACCGGCGCCAGGCTGTAGTCCGGTCGGCGGGTGGGGCGGAAGGACTGCGGGCGATACAGGTTGCCATCGAAGTCGTTGCTCCAGTAGAACGCCTTGCTCCACTGGTCCCAACTGCGCTGCACCGAGGCACCGAACACCAACGCGTGCGTCACCGGGCCGGTGTCGACGCGGCCGTTGACCAGCAGTTGCACCACGCTGTTGCGCAGCACCGCACCGAAGTCGTAGGCGAAACCGGCGTAGTCGCCCGCTTCGTTCAGCAGATTGGCGAACATCTTGTGCGACGTGTGCCGGCGGCGGCTGCCGCCCAGGCTCAGCGCCGCACTCCAGCGCTCGTCGATGCGCCAGTTCAGGCCGGTGGTCGCGTGCAGCAGGGCGGTCTCGTAGTAGGCCCCGTCGACGCGGATCTTGTCGTCGTCGCTGGTGGGGCGGGGCAGGCGGGTGCCCTGGTAGGCATCCCAATAGAAGTACAGCGGCTCGTGCTCGAGCGTGTTGCGCTCGTGCACCAGTTCGGCATGCCAGGTCAGGCCCTCGACGATCGGTTGCTCGACCGCAAGAGCGATCGTCTTGCGGTCGATGCCCGCGCCGTTGTACGCGTCGCCGCGTTCGATGCCGGCGTTGAGGCGGTAGCCGAAGGAGTCGGCGCCATTGGCACGGCCGCCCGCATCCACCTGCGCCGAGAACACGCTGTCGTTGCGGTAGCCAACCGTGGTGGCCAGCAGTGGCGTGTCGGTGGGGCGCTTGGTCTGGTAGCTGACGATGCCGCCCGGTGCGCCGAAGCCGTACATGAAGCCGCCCAGGCCCTTCAGCGCCTGCACCGATTGCACCGCTTCCAGCGGGAACTCGCCGCCCCATTCCATCAGCATGGGCACCCCGTCCACGTAGAAATTGCGCACGCCGATGCCGCGGATCTGCGTGCCCCACCAGTTGGTGGTGGCCGGCGGCTCGGCCGCGAACACCGATGGATCGTTGATGAAGATCTGCCCCAGCGTGGTGGCCTGGCGCCGCGCGATCTCGGGTTCTTCGATCAGGCTCACCGAGAACGGCGTATCCAGCAGGCGCGACGTGCCCAGCGCGCCGACCGCCGCATCCTGCTGCAGGTCCAGGCTGAGCCGCTGGCCTTTGACCATGACCGTGTCCAGTTGCGTGGCCTCGGCCGATGACCGGGCATCGCCGGTCGCGGAGGCGTCGATGCCGTCCTGGGCATTCGCTGCGGTGGAGGCGGCGAGAAAGGCCAGCAACGCGCCGGCGAGCGTGTCCAGTGCCGGCGCTTGCCGGCGGCGTGAGGTCTGATGCATGAGAAGCCCCTGTGGCGGTAGTGACCGGACGGGGCGATGGCTGGTCCGACGATGTTTTCGGGGTGTTAATTTATATGAGAAATAATCTCATTTGCAAATTTCGGCATCGCCAGAGCCGGTGCGGCGGCGCCGCTGCCTTCGCTATCGCGCGCGGAGATCGGTGAGAGCAGCCGGGGCGAGGGCGGCCGCCTTCTGGGCCCTCATGGCAACGTCCAGCGCCGGGTCTCGGCTGAAGCCGCTCGTACGCCGACTCTTGCAGAAGACGGCAAGCTATTCCGGGTACGCTGCGTACTCGCCGAGCCCGCCCTGGTGACCGAGGGCGAGGGCACCTCGCGGCGCCTGGCCGAGCAGCAGGCCGCCGCCGCCGCTATCGAGCAACTGGATTCGAGCAAGTGAACGAACAAGCCACTCCCCCTTACCGCAGCGGCAGCGTGGCCGTGATCGGCCGCCCCAACGTGGGCAAGTCCACCCTGACCAACGCCCTGGTGGGCGCCAAGGTCAGCATCGTCTCCAATCGGCCGCAGACCACCCGGCACCGGCTGCTGGGTATCGCCAGCTTCCCGGCCGGCCAGTTGTTGCTGGTCGATACCCCCGGCCTGCACCGCGAGCAGAAGCGCGCCATGAACCGGGTGATGAACCGCGCCGCGCGCGGCTCGCTGGAGGGCGTGGACGCCGGCCTGCTGGTCATCGAGGCCGGGCGCTGGGACGAGGAGGACACGCTGGCGTTCAACGTGCTCAGCGACGCCGGCATCCCGGTGGTGCTGGTGGTCAACAAGGTCGACCGGCTCAAGGACAAGACCGTGCTGCTGCCGTTCCTGCAGCAGGTCAGCGAGGGCCGCAGCTTCGCCGCGGTGCATCCGATCTCCGCGCTCAAGCGCAAGGGCCTGGAGGCGCTGGTGCGCGACCTGCTGGCGCTGGTGCCGGAAGCGCCGCCGATGTTCGGCGAGGACGAGATCACCGACCGCAGCCAACGCTTCCTGGCCGGCGAACTGGTGCGCGAGCAGTTGATGCGCCAGCTCGGCGAGGAACTGCCGTACGCGACCACCGTTGAGATCGAGCGCTTCGCCGAGGACGGCGCCTTGCTGCGCATCGGCGCGGTGATCTGGGTCGAGCGTGAAGGCCAGAAGGCGATCGTGATCGGCAAGGGCGGCACCCGCCTGAAGGACATCGGCGCCAAGGCCCGCCAGCAGATGGAACGCCTGTTCGGCGCCAAGGTATTCCTGGAGACCTGGGTGCGCGTGCGCGAGGGCTGGTCCGACGACGAGGCGGCGCTGAAGGCGTTCGGGTACGGGGAATAAGCCGGGATTCGGGATTAGGGATGACCAGCCTGCGGCTGTTGGAAGCCGGGATGACTAGCCTGCGGCTGTGGAAGGACGGGATTCGGGACGTTCCTCGGATGGCCGGCTCTTGCAAGGTTTTCTGTGGGAGGGGCTTCAGCCCCGACGCTCTACCGATAAAGCGTCGGGGCTGAAGCCCCTCCCACAGAAAAGCGGCATGGCTGCGCACTTGCGAGCTTCCCGAGTTCCGAATCCCGATATCTACCGGTTGCTCGCAAAGCTTCCGCCCTCGACCTACCGCTTCTACGAATCCCTACTCCCGAATCCCCACTCCCCGCCTTGATCGAGCACGAACCCGGCTTCGTCCTGCACGCCCGGCCCTGGCGCGAGACCAGCCTGCTGGTGGAGGTGCTGAGCGTGCACCATGGCCGGCTCGGCGTGCTGGCCCGCGGCGTGCACGGGCCGAAGAAGCAGGCCTTGCGCGCGGCACTGCAGCCGCTGCAGTCGATCCGCTTCAGCGCGCAGCGACGCGGCGAACTGGCGCAACTGCGCGAGGCCGAGGCGATGGATGCGGCGCCGCGGCTGAGCGGCGAGGCGATGCTGGCCGGCTTCTACATCAACGAACTGACGCTGCGTCTGGCGCCGCGCGACGATCCGGCGCCGGACCTGTATCTGGCGTACGCGCGGGTGCGCGCGCGGCTGGCCGCCGAAGCGCCGCTGGCCTGGTCGCTGCGCTGCTTTGAGCGCGACCTGCTGGAGGCG
>NZ_NSGT01000112.1:0-7920 GCF_009192905.1 Xanthomonas sp. LMG 12459 | reverse complement strand
AGGTCGGCGACCACGCGCTGCAGGGCCAGGGCGGCGAGCGGCCGACCCCGATCAAGTCCAGCCCGGCGCTGACCCTGCCCGATCCCAACCGCCTGCCCTCGGGCAACGCGCAGCGCGTGGTCGCCGACCTGCACCGGACGCAGGGTCGTCGGGGTGCCGCCGAACGCGGCGCTCATCGCGTCGGCCATGACCCGGTACTTGGCTTCGTTGATCGTGGACAGCGCGTACATCACCACGAAGAAGGCGAGCAGCAACGTCATCAGGTCGGCATAGGGGATGGCCCATGCCTCGTGGTTGGCGTGCTCGTCGTGGGAGTGCTTGCGGGCCATTGGCAACTCAATGCAAGAATCCGGCCAGTTTCGATTCGATGTTGCGCGGGTTCTCGCCCTGGGCGATGGCGATCAACCCTTCGATGATCATTTCGCGCTCGCCGCAGCTGTGCTTGATCACGCTCTTGAGCTTGGCGGCCATCGGCAGGAACAGCAGGTTGGCCGAGGCGATGCCGTAGATGGTGGCGGTGAACGCGGCGGCGATGCCGTGGCCGAGCTTGCTCGGGTCGGCCAGGTTCTTCATCACCGCGATCAGGCCCAGCACCGCGCCGATGATGCCCAGGGTGGGCGCGTAGATGCCCATGCCCTCGAACACCTTGGCCGCGGCCAGGTCGCAATGCTCCTGGCCCTCCAGGTCGATCTCCAGCATGTGCCGGATGGCTTCCGGCTCCACGCCGTCCACCAGCATCTGCAGGCCCTTGCGCACGAACGGATCCTGCTGCTGCGGCACCTGGTTCTCCAGCCCGAGCAGGCCCTGGCGGCGCGCGATGTTGCTCCATTCCACGATCTGCTTGAGCAACGCCTGGCGGTCGCTCGGCGGCGGCCACAGGATCCACTTGGCGATCTGGAACGCACGGCGGAACACGGACGGCGGGGTATGCACCAGGATCGCGGCGACGGTGCCGACGATCACGATCACGAACGCAGCCGGCGACCACAGCGCCGAAATGCCGGCGCCCTTGAGGATGCTGCCGCCGATGAGCGACAGAATCGCCAACAGCAGGCCGATGAGACTGAGCTTGTCCATGCAGGAGGTATCGGCCAGGGGGCTTGGGACTTGATGGGTTGGGGGCCGGGAGTGGGGAATAGGGAATGGGGAATCGATGAAGCCGGGATTCGGGAATCGGGATTCGGGAATCGCAAAAGCGCACGCACGCCAACCGCTCATCCCGGCTCTATCGCGTCGCGGCTGAAGCCGCTCCCACATTGGGGAGTGAGGTACACGGGAGCTGCTGTTGCGATTCCCGAATCCCGATTCCCGAATCCCAGCCTCACCGCGTCGCGGCTGAAGCTGCTTCTACGGCGGAATCAGGGGAAAACGAAGCGCCAGGGAAACCGCTCTTACGATTCCCCATTCCCCAATCCCGGCCTTCAGGCCTTCAAGCCATCCACATCCAGGATCAGCGCCAGGCGGCCATCGCCGATGAGGGTGGCGCCGGCGTAGCCGGGCAGGCCGCGCAGCGAGCGCGGCAGCGGCTTGATCACCACTTCCTCGCGGCCGCGGACCTGGTCCACGACCAGGCCCATGCGCGATTCGCCGGCCTGCAGCACCACCACGGTGAGCAGCGGCAGTTGCGGGGCGTCGATGTTGAGCCACTGGCGCAGGTCCACCAGCGGCAGGGTGTGCGACTGCCGGTCGAGCACGGCGCGGCCGTCGAACCAGCCCAGCGAGCGGCGCGGGGCGTGCAGCACTTCCACCACGCGCGCCAGCGGCAGCGCATAGACGGTGTCGCCGGCCTGCACCAGCAGGGTCGGCAGGATCGCCAGGGTCAGCGGCACGCGGATCAGGAAGCGGCTGCCGCGGCCCAGTTCCGACTGGATCTGGATTTGCCCGCTGAGTTCGCGGATGCGCGACTGCACCACGTCCATGCCGACGCCGCGGCCGGAGATGTCGGTGACTTCGGATTTGGTCGAGAAGCCGGGCAGGAACACCAGGTGCAGGCATTCCTCGGTGGTCAGGCGGGCGGCGGCCTCGGGGTCGATCAGGCCCTTCTCGCGGGCCTTGGCGCGCAGCCGTTCCGGGTCGATGCCGGCGCCGTCGTCCTGCACCTCGATGCTGACGTAGTCGCCTTCCTGCTGCGCCGACAGGCGCACATGGCCGCCGCGCGGCTTGCCGGTGGCTTCGCGCAGCGCCGGGGCCTCGATGCCGTGGTCGATCGCGTTGCGCACCAAGTGCACCAGCGGATCGGCCAGCGCCTCGACCAGGTTGCGATCGAGCTCGGTGTCGGCGCCGATCAATTCCAGCTCCACTTCCTTGTTGAGCGAGCGGGCGACGTCGCGCGCCACCTTGGGGAAGCGCGAGAACACCTTGCCGACCGGCTGCATGCGCGTGCGCATCACCGCCGACTGCAGGCGCGCGGTGGCGATGTCCAGGCTGCTGACCGCGCGGTCCAGTTCCTCGTCGCGCAGGCGCACGCGCAGGGTCTTGAGGCGGTTGCGCGAGAGCACCAGTTCGCCGATCAGGTTGACGATCGCGTCCAGGCGCTTGGTGTCCACGCGCACGGTGTGTTCGGGCTCGGCGGCCTTGGCCGGGGCGGCCGCGGCCTTGGGCGCGGCGCTGGGCGCGCGCGGCGCCGGCTGCAGCGCCTGCGGCGTGGCCGTCGGCGGCGCATCGCCGTGCAACTGGTCCAGCAGCGCTTCGAATTCGTCGTCGCTGATCAGGTCTCCCGCGGCCGCGGCGGTGGCCGGGACGGCGGCGGGCGCGGGCGCGGCGCTCTTCGCGGGTGCCGGCGCCGGTGCGTCGTCGCCGTGCGCGTCGAACTGCGCGATCAGCTCCGGCGGCGCGCGCGGCGGCTCCTGGCCGCTGCCGAAGGCATCGAGCATCGACTGCAGGTAGTCCAGCGACTGCTGCGCGGCGTCGAAGTGTCGCGCCTGCAGGGTCGCCTGGCCGGCGCGGGCCATGCCCAGGGTTTCCTCCGCCGCGTGGCACAGCTCGACCATGGCGTTGATCGCCAGGAAGCCGGCGCCGCCCTTGAGCGTGTGGAAGCCGCGGAACACGGCGTTGAGCTGGCCGCTGTCCTCGGGCGCCTGCTCCAGCGACACCAACTGCTCGCCGAGCCGGTCCAGGATCTCCTGGGCCTCGATGATGAAGTCGGCAGCGATGTCGTCGGGTACGGCGCTCATAGAGTTACAGTCCCAGGCCCGAGAGCAGGTCGTCGGCGTCGTGCTGCGATACGCCGTGGCGGTCCAGGCCGGGCAGGGCCGGGCCGGCCAGGCTGCCGTCGGCCTTCTTGTTTTCTTCCTTCGGCGGCAGACCCAGCGCGCCGAAGCCCTCGTGCACGCGGCGCACGATGCCGGCGACGCGACGGATGATCTGCCCGGTCAGATCCTGGAAGCTCTGCGCCAGGGCCATTTCGGTGAGGTTGTGGCGGATCTTGTCGAGGATCTCGCTCTGGTCGCCGCTGAGGCCGCCGGCGGCGAGCTGGTCGGCCAGCGCACGGCATTCCTCGGCCAGGTCCAGGGTGCGGTGGCTGGCCTGTTCGGTCATCTCCACCACGTGGTCCAGGCGCGAGCAGGCGTCGTCCAGTTCGCCGGCCTCGCTGGGTACCACCGGCAGTTCGCCGAGCGCCTGCCCCAGATCGCGCGCGAGCCGGCTCAGGCCCTGCATCATCGGCCGCGTGCGCCAGGCGGCGAGGGTGTCGATCTCCCTGCGCCAGCCGGCCTCGTCGCCGTTCTCCAGCGCGTCCAGCGCGCCTTGCAGGCGTTCGATCAGGGCGGTACGTTCGGCGGTGGCTTCCATTTAGGCGGTCGCTCCCAGGCGTTCGAAGATCTTGCCCAGCTTCTCCTGCAGCGTCTGCGCGGTGAACGGCTTGATGATGTAGCCGTTCACGCCGCACTGCGCGGCCTCGATGATCTGCTCGCGCTTGGCCTCGGCGGTGACCATCAGCACCGGCAGGTGCTTGAGCTTGTCGTCGGCGCGGATGTTGCGCAGCAGATCGATGCCGGTCATGCCCGGCATGTTCCAGTCGGTGACCACGAACTCGAACGGCGCCGAGCGCAGCGCGGCCAGGGCGCTGTTGCCGTCTTCGGCCTCGGCGGTGTTGGTGAAGCCCAGATCGCCGAGCAGATTCTTGACGATGCGTCGCATCGTCGAGAAATCGTCCACGATCAAAATCCGCATGTTCTTGTTCACCACTGACTCCTAAGGGTTCCTATTCTTCGTCTTCCAGACCGGCATCGGCGACCTCGAACGCCTTCAGGCGTCCGCGCAACCGTACCGTGGCCTGGCCATGGATCTGACACACGCGCGACTCGCTGACCCCGAGCACCGCGCCGATTTCCTTGAGGTTCAATTCCTGCTCGTAGTACAGCGACAGCACCAACTGCTCGCGTTCAGGCAACTGCGCGATGGCCTTGCCCAGCTCGCGGCCGAATTCGCTGCGCTCGAGCATCTGCTGCGGATTGGGTCCGCCCTTGGCGATGGTATCCAGCTCGCCATGGTCCTCGATGCGCGACTCCAGGCTCAGCACCTGGCCGCGGGCGGCATCTTCCATCAAACGCAGGTATTCGGGAAGCGGCATGTCCATCGCCGCGGCCACTTCGTTGGCGGCGGCGGCGCGGCCGGTGCTCTGTTCGATCTTGCGGATCGCCGAGGCGGCGTCGCGGGCGCGGCGGTGCACCGAGCGCGGCACCCAGTCGCCGCGGCGGATCTCGTCGATCATCGCGCCGCGGATGCGGATCGAGGCGTAGGTCTCGAACGAGGCGCCCTGTTCGGCGTCGTAGCTGCGCGAGGCCTCGATCAGGCCGATCATGCCGGCCTGGATCAGGTCGTCGATCTCGACGCTGGCCGGCAGCCGCGCCGCCAGGTGGTGGGCGATGCGCCGGACCAGGTCCGAGTGCTGGGCGATGTAGTCGTTGGCGCTGTTGCGCTGGACGGCGCGGTAGTGGGCGGCGGCGTTCATGCGGCCACCCCGCGCTGGATGATGCGCTCGACGAAGAACTCGACGTTGCCGCGCGGGGCGGTCGGCGCCTGCCAGCGTGCGGTGCGCCGGGCGATCTCGGAGATCGCCTGCGCCGACGGGCTGGACGGGTAGGCCTTGACCACCGGCTGCTGGCGCTGCACCGACAGGCGCAGCCAGTCGTCCTGCGGCACGCAGCCCAGGTAGTTCAGCGACACGTCGCCGAGGAACTTCTCGCAGACCCGGCTGAGCTTGTCGTACAGCAGGCGGCCTTCGTTGAGGTCGCGGACCATGTTGGCGACGATCTGCACCCGGTCCACGCCGCGCTCGCGCGAGAGGACCTTGATCAGGGCGTAGGCGTCGGTGATCGAGGCCGGCTCGTCGCAGACCACCACCACCGCGTCCTGCGCGGCCTGGCAGAAGGTCAGCACGCTGTCGGTGATGCCGGCGGCGGTGTCGACGATCATCACGTCCAGCTCGCGCTGCAGCTCGGAGAACACGTTGACCAGGCCGACGTGCTGGGCCGGCGGCAGCTCGGCCATGTAGCGGCGGCCGGAGGCGGCGGGCACCACCATCAGCCCGTTGGGCATGTCGATCAGCACCTCTTCCAGGGTGCAGCGCCCGGCCACCAGGTCGGCCACGGTGAACTTGGGGGTCAGCCCGAGCAGCACGTCGACGTTGGCCAGGCCCAGGTCGGCGTCCAGCAGCAGGGTGCGCTTGCCCATGTCGGCCAGCGCCATGGACAGGTTCACCGAGATGTTGGTCTTGCCCACGCCGCCCTTGCCGCCGGTCACGGCGATGGTGCGCACCGGACCCAGCGGTTCGCTGCGCGTCGCCGACAGGGGGAAGGCATTGGTCAGATTGACGTAGTCACGCGACGGCATGGGTCTGCTCCGGAGTACAGGGCTTATCGGCAGCGCGCCGCAAATCTTCAAGGCGCAATACCAGGCTGGCGGCGTTGGCGCGGTGCAGGTCGTCCGGCACGCGCTGTCCATCGGTCACCCAGGTGATGGGGAGGCGGTGGTCCACGACCACCGACAAGGCACTGCCGAACCGCCCGGTCTCGTCCAACTTGGTCAGGATGACCCCCTGTGGGTCGGCGCCGGCGAACCGGCGCACCACCTCGTCCAGGTCGGAGAAATGGGCGTTGGCGGGGAGGACCAGCAAGGATCGGACCACCCGCGAGGCGCGCAGCCAGTGCAGCTGGGCGGCCAGGGCGCGGTCGCGCTGGCCCATGCCGGCGGTGTCGATCAGCACCAGCTTGTAGTCGGCCAGGCGCTCCAGCAGCTGCTGCAGCGCGGCGTCGCTGTCGGCCTCGTGCACGGCGATGCCGAGCTGGCGGCCGTAGCTGTGCAGCTGTTCGCGGCCGCCGACGCGGATGGTGTCGGTGGTGACCAGGGCCACGTCGCGGGCGGCATGGCGTTCCAGGAAGCGCGAGGCCAGCTTGGCGATGGTGGTGGTCTTGCCGGCGCCGGTCGGGCCGATCAGGGCGATCACGCCGCCTTCCTCGAGCGGGTCCAGCGCGGCGATCGGCAGGCGCTTGGACAGCAGGCCCAGCATCAGCCCGCGGCCGCGGTGCAGCTCGAGGTCGGCGGGGATCTGCATGACCACGTCGCGGGTGATGCCGCTGTCGAAGCCGTAGTCGTCCATCAGCTCCAGCGCCTGGGCGCGGACCGGCGAGCCGCGCAGGCGCTCGTCGGTGAGGCGGTTCATCTCGCGCTCGATCATCTGCCGCATCAGCGACAGTTCGTCGCGCAGCTGCGTCAATTGTTCGTCGTTCTGCGGGGCGGGGAAGGTCGGCACTGCCGCCAGCGCCGCGGCCGCCGGGATCCCGGCAGCGGCCGGCGCATCGGCGGTCGCGACGGGCGCGGCCGGGGCCGGGCTCGCCACCGGGGTCAGCGCCACCGCGGGCACGTCGTCGCGCCAGGCCGGCACGGCCTCGGCGGCCGGCGCCGCGGTGGCGGCGGCGAACGGACTGGGCATGGGCACGCTGATCGGGGCGTTGCGGAACACGTCCTCGGGGATGCTGAACTCCGCGCGGCCGGTGACCGGCGCTGCGGCCTTGGCCGGGGCGGCCTGGCGTGCGGCGGCAGCCGGGGCGGCCGCGGCGGGCATCGCCGAGGCGGCCAGCGCTGCCGGCTGGGTCAGCGGCCGTGCCGGGGAAGCGGCCGGGGCGGCCGGCGCGGCACCGCCGCGGCGCTCGCTGATCGCGGCCATCATCGCCATCGCCGGGCTGGCGGCGGCGTCGCCGCGTGCGGCACGCGGGGCCGCAGCGGCCGGCGCCTGGCTCGCCGCGGCGGCGCGCGGCGCCTCGTCCGGGCGCACCGCATCCAGCGCCCGCTGCACCAGGGCCTCGTCGTAGTTGCTGGCGGCCACGATCTCGATGCCCTCGTCGGTGCGCCGGTTGGACAGGATCACCGCATCCGGCCCGTGCTCGTCGCGCACCATCCGGAAGGCGGTGCGCATGTCGGGGGCGACAAAGCGTTTGATCTTCATGGGTGGGAGCCGGGAATGGGGAATGGGGAATGGGGAATGGATGCGTGATCGGTGCCGATACGTGGCGGGCCGCGGTGTCGTGTCCGGTTTTTCGTGATCGTGTTCATTGCTCTCTCCGCTGCCGGGGCAAGGGTGCGATTCCCCATTCCCTGTTCCCGTTTCCCGTCATCTCAACTGATCGTGCCCACCAGCTTCAGCCGCTTGTCCTCCGGCACTTCGCTGTAGGACAGGACCGACAGCGCGGGGACGCTGTGGCGGACCAGGCGGGGGGGGGCGGGGGGGGGGCCG
Source organism: Xanthomonas sp. LMG 12459 (assembly GCF_009192905.1). NCBI lineage: Bacteria > Pseudomonadati > Pseudomonadota > Gammaproteobacteria > Lysobacterales > Lysobacteraceae > Xanthomonas > Xanthomonas sp. LMG 12459. The sequence goes on along the minus strand of NZ_NSGT01000112.1, from coordinate 188 downwards.
CGCGGGGCGGCCGCGGCGGGGGAGGCGGGGGGGGGGGGGGCGTGGGGCGGGGCCACCGGCGGCGGGGCGGGGGGCTGGGAGAGGGGGGGGGGCAAAAAGGCAACACAGGCGGGGGGGAAGATGCTGGGGGCGCGCGCGGGGGGGGCGGAGGCGGCGCGGGGCCGCGCGGCGGGCCGCCGCCGCGCCAG
>NZ_NSGT01000111.1:0-27813 GCF_009192905.1 Xanthomonas sp. LMG 12459 | reverse complement strand
TCTCCATCGTCGCCTGCATGCACAAGTTCCTGCGCTGGCTCAATGCCATCGCGCGCGATCAGGCCCCGTACGCTCCTCCTGTCATCGCAGGTGCATGACAGTTGACTCCTACGAGAGCGATGCACCGGCGCTACAAGCTGGGTTGCCGTGTCGGATCGTTTGACAGTCAAGTCATGCAGGACAGCACGCTGGATTCCCGATTCCCGATTCCCGATTCCCGATTCCCAGCCTGACTCAGGCCAACCCGTATTCCTTGAGCTTCTTGCGCAAGGTGGCGCGGTGGATGCCCAGCAGCGCGGCGGCGCGGCTCTGGTTGCCTTCGCAATGGTTGAGCACTTCCACGAACAACGGGATCTCCATCTCGCGCAGCACGATCTCGTACACGTCGTCGGCGTCGCAGCCGTCGAGGTCGCGCAGGTAGCGGCGGACCGATTGCGCCACGTGTTCGCGCAGCGGCGGCTTCGGCGCGCCGCGACTGGAGTCAGGACGAGTGGTGGCGGCGTTCAAGTTCGACGGATCCCCAGATGACAGCGGCGCCGGACGGCAGGAGGGCCGGCGCGGGGGGACGAGTCTAGCGCGTGGCCTGCGCCGCTGCCATGGCGTAGTGCCCGAACGCAGCGTTCTCAGTGGAAATCGAAACTGAATGCCGCCGTCTCGGCGGCCGGTTCGCGCACCTGGAACGCGATCTGTGCGCTCTGTCCCGGCGCCAGTGTGGCGCTGTCCGGCCGTGCGCGCCCCAGGTACTCCTGCGGGCGCAGCACGCGGCTGCCGATGGTGCGGCCGTCGGCGTCGGCCAGCGACAGTTGCAGCAGCGGCCAGGCCTGCGCCCAGCGCGCGTCGTTGCGGAAGGTCGCCTGCACCTGCAGGGTGCCGGCGTGGCCGGGCAACGGCCGCACCTCGCGGCTGAGCATGGTGAAGGCGGCCGGCTCGCGCCAGGCCGGCACGCTGCAGCGCAGGACCTGGCAGACCACGGCCACCCACGGCCGCCAGCGCGGGTCGGCGCCCAGGCGCTGGCGATCGGCGATCAGGATCTGCAGCGCCAGCAGCAGGCCCAGCCCGGCCAGTGCGATCCACTGCCAGGGCGCGGCACGCAGCACCGGGCGGCGTTCGCGCGGGCCATGCAGGAAGCTGGGCGTGGCGGCGGCGGACACTGGCGAGGTGGGGACTGTCGCGGGAGTCGCGACCGTGGCCGGTGCCAGTGCCGGGTCCGTCGCCGACGCGCGGGCTGGCGACAGCGTCTCCAGGTCGCCCGCGTCAGGTGCGGCGTGGACCGCGGCGGTCTCTTCCTCGGCCGGCTTCACGTTCGCAGACGCTGGCGAGACGCTCGACGCCACGGGCGGCGCTGCAGTGTCGGTCAGCTGCGTCGCGGGTGCCGACGTGTCACCGCCCGCCGCCGGCGCGACCGGGGTCTTGCCCTGTGTGGCGGACGGATCGGGCTGACGCAGCAAGGTGGCGAGGCTGGGGCGGGGCGGAGTGCGATCGGGCATGCGCGCGGGCGACGACGGCGAGAGCCGTATTCAAGCACGCGCCGGCGGGATCTGCAGTGCGCTGCCGGCGGATCGTGGCCTTTGTCAGCGCTGGACGCTCTACGGCGCGAGGGTCACGCGGCGTGCTTAGCGCGACTTGCGGGTGTCGAGCAGGTCGAGCAGGCCGGCGCGCTGGCGCGGGCTCAGGCTGTCGAAGCGCTCCAGCAGGCGCAGTTGCTGGTCGGTGAACTGGTAGTGGTTGGGCAGCTCGCCGATGGCCGCGGCGTCCGCCGCCATCGGTTCGCCGAACACGCGCTCGCCACGGCCGGTGGCCAGGTACTCGAAGTGCAGCCCGCTGCGGCGGGCCAGGGCGATCAGGTGCTCCAGCGCTGGCGCGGTGCCTTCGGCCATTTCCCACTGCGCCACGGCGCTGCGGGTCACGCCCAGGTCCAGCGCCAGGGCCTCCTGGGTGAGGCCGGTGAGCTTGCGCGCTTCGCGCACCCGTTCGTACAGCTTGCTGTTCACACGCACCTCCGCAGGGGAGGCGAGATATAGCTGCGCCAGCCGTTGCGGTTGGTTCGTATCTCTATCCAATGGATAAATGTTAGTGATACTGTCCATGTCGCGAGCCCAGAGTTACCACTCCCTGGGCTTTCCCGTTTTCCCGCCCCACGCCCCCAATCGGGAAAGCGGCGACCATGCGGAGTGTGGTGGTGCCGGCTTAGGTGGCTGCCTTGCAGCGAGAGCGATCGAACCAGAAACGCTTTGCCTGGTGATCGTAGATCAGGCGCTGCCCCATCATCGCGTTGATGCCTAGAATCATCGCGGGCTCCTCGCCAAATCCGAAGCTTTTAAACACGGGCAGATCGGCCACTCGAACAGTCAGGCCATTAACGCGGCGACCGGCGAATGCCACCGTTTCGACTTCGCCTTCGCGCGTTTCCTTTGCCTCTGATGCCGCGCCATACAGCGTCTCCCCGCGCCGGAAGGACGCGCCATCAACATCGAGGTGAGCGGCACGTGCGAATGCGGGGTTGATCTGCGTCCCGCGCGAGCCCGTGTCGAGTACTGCGATCCCAGCCGCGCCGTTGACAGTGACAGGGAGCGTCAGCTGCGTCCCGTCGACGACGGTCCCGCCCTGGATCATCACTGCACCGTTCGTGAGGATGCGGCGCATCGATACGGGTTTGGGCTGCAGCGAGACGGCGCGGCAGGGAAAGTCGAAGATCGCGATCGCGCCGTCCATCAGGTCGTTGCCCGTTATCCCCGCTGCGATCTCCGCGTCCTTGCGATCCGGCAAGCCGGTGGCCTCGACGTTGCGAATCGTGCGGCCATCGACCGTGAGGCTATCGAGTCGATAGGTCGGCATCATCGCCGCTCCGGTCATACCCTCCACGCTGGTAGGCAGGCCCGGGTTTAACTCCTGCTGCTTGGCGAACCACTGATAGACATGCGTTCCGTCTGCCCCGGTGTCGAGGATGAAGGGCACGGTCCCCTTGCCGTTGACGAAGGCGGGCACGACCAAATGGCCGTTCCCCGCCGGGGTCAGCGGGACGGATGATCCGGCAGGGGGACTGAGCAACAGACACGAGGCTGCGATCGCCGCCATCGGACGCATGGGCTTCTCCATCACTGAGGTTGAGAGCGCGAGTCGACGATCGCTGGATCAGGCGTCGACGGGAGTATCCGGAACGTATTCGAGCAGGTCGCCGGGCTGACACTCCAAATGCCGGCAGATCGCTTCCAGCGTTTCAAAACGCAGTCCTTTGACCTTTCCCGATTTGAACAGCGACAGGTTCGCTTCGGTCGCGCCGATCGCACGCGCCAGATCTTTCGACCGCATCTTCCGCTTCGCAAGCATGACGTCGAGCCGGATGACGATCGGCATCAAAAGAACCCGGCGCGGTCGCGTTCGATCTCTGCACCGACGGCGACGACATTCACGAACGCGAACAGCAGGATGCCAAGGACCGCCGCGTCGAGTTGGCGGAGTTCCAGCTTGATGGCGACCGGGCTCATATCAGCGACATAGAGCGTGGCGTGGGTAATGAGCGGGACGATGGCGTAAGCGATGAGCGCCCATGCGATCCGACGCACCAGCACTTCATTGTCGGCCGTGAAAATCAGATGGCGGGCATAAAGACGGAACAGACCGATCAGCGCGGACAGGATCACTAGACCCGGAATCAGACGCAACGTCAGCAGCGCGGCCGCCAAGACGGACTGCCAGATGGCATAGCTTGAGATCGCCACGAAACCCGTCGGTATCGCGCCATCACGCTCCCGCGTGAGGATGAAGGCGAAGCCACCGTTCATCATTCCAGCGTGGTCCCCGACGCGGAAGAGCAGCAACAGAACCTGAAGTGCGGCCGTTGCCGCCATCAGCGTCATCACGGCGCATGCGATGACGAAAAACACCCGTCCCCGGCGCGCAAGCGCCTCGCTCGCTGCGGGTGTCGCTCCACCGTCCTCTTCCCCCTGATGCCGCATCACGCTGCCTCCGCTTCGGTGCGCTATGGGGTAATAATTATCTTCTTGCGATAATTAGTCAAGGATTTTTGGTGGCGGGCAGACTCAGTCTTCCAAGACACCATCGTTTTTGGGAAAAACGACGGGTGGGAACAATCAGGTGATTACGGTGCCTAACGTAGATCTGCGCCGTTCTATGTATCCACTCCCGCCTGCCGCTGCCGCGGGCCGGTCGGTGCCGGGCGCGGCGGCGGGTCGTATCAGGCGTGGCGGAATCAGTCGCGACGGACGCCGTCGATGCGCATCCAGTCGCCGTCCTGTTCGGTGCGCAGTTGGGTGAACCACGGTGCGTAGCGCTGCAGCAGCTCCTGTTCCTGGCCATGCAGGATGCCGGACAGGGCGATGCGCCCGCGCGGCGCCACGCGCGCGGCCAGGGTCGGCGCCAGCGCATCCAGCGCCGAGGCGAGGATGTTGGCCACCACCACCGGATAGGTGGCCGCCGGTTCGTCGGCAGGCAGGTACACGGCCAGGCGCTCGCCCACCGCATTGCGCTCGGCGTTGTCGTGGCTGGCCAGCAGCGCCTGCGGGTCGTTGTCCACGCCCACCGCGGCGGCGGCGCCCAGCTTCAGCGCGGCCAGCGCCAGGATTCCCGAGCCGCAGCCGAAATCGAGCACGCGCGCCTGCGCCAGGACGCCGTCGGTGGCCAGCGCATCCAGCCAGCGCAGGCACAGCGCGGTGGTCGGGTGGGTGCCGGAGCCGAACGCCAGGCCCGGGTCCAGGCGCACCACCGCGGCGTCGGTGCCGCGGGCGTCCTCGGGCAGGTCGTGGTTCCACGGCACGATGAAGGTGCGCGCGCCGAAGCGCATCGGCTGGAACTGGTCCAGCCAGGCCCGTTCCCAGTCCTGGTCGTCGACCTTGCGGAAGGTGGCCTGGGTCCAGTCCAGCCCGGGGTCGAAGGCCTCCAGCGCAGCCAGCAACACTAGCGCGTCCTGCTCCTCGGGGAACAGCGCGGTGAGCACCAGGGTGCCCCACAGCGGGGTCTCGCCCACGCCCGGTTCCAGGATCGCGCGTTCGTTGCTGGTGTCGGCGTCGGCATCGAGCAGGGTCACCGCCAGCGCGCCGACATCCTCCAGCGCGGTCTCGTAGCGGGGCTGGGTGGCGTCGGTGCAGCGCAGGGTCAGTTCGAGGAACGGCATCGGTCGGTGGGGCAATCAGGGGAAGCGCGCATCTTAGACGGGCGGCGGGCTTCGCGCTGGAGGCTGTCTTGCGGCGGAGCGGGGGACGGCACGCATTTCGGCCGGTTGCGAACCACCTCCGGCCGGCGCCGTTCGGAATGCGACACGCGACGGCGGTACGCGGCGTCGCGCTGGCCGCACCGGGCCGAACAGGCCCAGCAATGCGTTCGGACGCTGCCGGGCCAGCACCGGCACTGCGATCTGCACCGCGCCGCCCGTGACGCCGTGCCGTTCGTCCGTGCCGCCGGTCCGCACGTCCATGCGCCGGGATCGCGGCACGCATTTGGCGCATGCCGCGGCCGTGGCCTGGGGTAGACTGCCGGTTCGCAGCGGCCGGGCGACAGGGGGTCCGGCTGCGCTTCTGCCCGTGGTCCGGCTCTTTCGCGCATGCCCGTCGTGTCCCGTCCAACCTGGCTGTTGCTGGCGCCCGCCGCGCTGTTGCTGGGCGTGGTCGCCTATCGCGTGCTGTCGCTGCCGGCTGCACCGGCGGCGTCCGTGCCGGCGACCGCGGTGGTGGCCGCTGCCGCCCCTGCGCCCGTCGCGTCGGCCACCGGGTCGCTGCCGGCGTCCACGCCGGCGCGCCGGCGTGGGGACGCCGAGGGCGAACGCGGCGCCGACCTCTACCGTGCCGCGCAGCAACTGTCGATCGCCGCCGCGCACGGCGACCCCGAGGCGTCCTGGCGGCTCAGCCGCATCTACGACTACTGCGCCGGCTATGCGATGGACCCGGTCGGCTACGGCGCCGATACCCGCGCCATCGCCGACGCCCGCCTGCCGACCTCGGCGCAGATGGTGCAGGCGCGCGCCCGCGTCGGCCGCCGCTGCGCCGGCTTCGCGCCCGGCGACGGCCTGACCCGCCAGGCCATCGTCGCCCAGCGCGTGCAGGCCGCGCGCGGCGGCAACCTGGCCGCCGAAGCGGCGCTGCTGGCGCTGGGCCAGCCGTTGCATGCCGGCGCCGAGTACAAGCGCGATCTGGTCGCGCGGGTGCGCGCCTCCGGCGATCCCGATGCCTACGTGGCGCTGTCGCCGGCGATGGGCCTGGCCGCCAGCGGCGACGACAGCCTGGACGGGCGCGTGGCCGGCACCCAGTTTTCCGAATTGGCCTGGCAGTTGGCCGCCTGCAGGCTGGGATTGGATTGCGGCCCGGACAGCGAACTGATGACCCGCTATTGCGCCAACGGCGGGATCTGCTCGCGCGACCCCACCCAGGACTTCAGCAGTTTTGTTTACGACGCCGCGGTGCCGCGGCAAGGCACGGACACGATGAACGACATGGTCAATCGACTGGTGGACAGCAAGGGAGCAGGCTCATGAATTACCGGCGATGGCTGCACGGCGCCAAGTTCTGGTTCTGGGTCCTGGCCTTCGTCGCCTATTCGGCGGCGGCGGCGGGCCTGTTGCTGATCGACACCGCCGAACAGCGTTACCGCGGCCTGTCCAAGGTCGAACTGACCACCGCGCACTCCGCGCCGGACGTGCGCCGCGCCGGCGCCGCGCAGGTGGCGGCGATCTACCGCGCCAACAGCGGCATGCCCTTCTCCACCCTGGCCCCGGGCAGCACCTTCCAGATCGTCTGGCCGGACGGCTCCACCGAGACGGTGATGATCGTCAGCCCGACCTCGAGCCTGGGCGTGGAGCCGGTGGCGGGGACGCAGGCGAAGTAGCCGGGAGTGGGGATTGGGGATGGGGGGATTCGCAAAAGCGGATCCAGATCCGAATCGTTCGGGTGTGTCTGGGCGCATCTGCGACCCTAGGCCCGACAAGACCATGGGCCCATCGAAGCCGCAACCTTCGCGCTCGCCGGCATCGATCCGAAGCCGGCTTTAGCGAATCCCAAATCCCGAATCCCGAATCCCGCCGTTCCTACAAGGCGATCGACTTGTTCTTGCGCTCGGCCAGGCGCTTTTCCAGGTAGTGGATGTTCTGGCCGCCGGCCTGGAAGCCCTTGTCGCGCATGATCCGCTGCTGCAGCGGAATGTTGGTCTTGATGCCGTCCACCACCATCTCGCTCAGCGCCACGCGCATGCGCGCGATCGCGGTCTCGCGGTCGGGGCCGTGCACGATCAGCTTGCCGATCATCGAGTCGTAGTTCGGCGGCACCTTGTAGCCGCTGTAGATGTGCGTGTCCACGCGCACGCCGGGACCGCCGGGCGGGTGGAAGCCGGTGATCAGGCCCGGGTTGGGCATGAAGGTTTCCGGGTCCTCGGCGTTGATGCGGCACTCGATCGCATGGCCGCGCAGGACGATGTCCTTCTGCTTGATGCTGAGCTTGTGCCCGGCGGCGATGCGCAGCTGCTCGCACACCAGGTCGATGCCGGTGATGCGCTCGGTGACCGGGTGCTCCACCTGGATGCGCGTGTTCATTTCGATGAAGTAGAAGCGCCCGTTCTCGAACAGGAACTCGAAGGTGCCGGCGCCGCGGTAGCCGATGCGGATGCAGGCGTCCACGCAGACCTTGCCGATCTCGTTGCGCAGTTCCTCGGTGATGCCCGGCGCCGGCGCTTCCTCCACCACCTTCTGGTGGCGGCGCTGCATCGAGCAGTCGCGCTCGCCCAGGTGGATGGCGCCGCCCTGGCCGTCGGCCAGCACCTGGATCTCCACGTGACGCGGATTCTCCAGGAACTTCTCCATGTACACCTGGTCGTTGCTGAAGGCGGCCTTGGCCTCGGACTTGGTGGTCTCGATGGCGGCCTTCAGCGCGGCCTCCGAATGCACCACGCGCATGCCGCGGCCGCCGCCGCCGCCTGCGGCCTTGATGATCACCGGGTAGCCGATCTCGCGGGCGATCTTGGTGTTGGCGACGATGTCCTCGCCCAGCGGGCCGCCCGAGCCGGGCACGCACGGCACGCCGGCGGCCTTCATCGCGCGGATCGCCTCGACCTTGTCGCCCATCAGGCGGATGGTGTCGGCCTTGGGCCCGATGAAGATGAAGCCGGACTGCTCCACGCGCTCGGCGAAGTCGGCGTTCTCCGACAGGAAGCCGTAGCCGGGGTGGATGGCCTGGGCATCGGTGACCTCGGCCGCGGCGATCAGCGCCGGGATGTTGAGGTAGCTCTCCGACGAGGGCGCCGGGCCGATGCACACCGACTCGTCGGCCATGGCCACGTGCTTGAGGTTGCGGTCCACGGTGGAATGCACCGCGACCGTGCGGATGCCGAGCGTATGGCACGCGCGCAGGATGCGCAGCGCGATTTCGCCGCGATTGGCGATGACGACTTTATCGAGCATGGGAAGGCCGGGAATTGGGAATGGAGAATCGGGAATGGAGGACGGCGTGCATCGTCAATCTCCGCGCTTGCTCAGAACATTCATCAATGCGGTCAGTTTGGCGAAGATCGTATCGATCAATCCGTCGAGTGCCGCGATGTCGGAGGTGTAGTCGAGCCGGCGCGCGATCTGCAGGTGCGTGCTGGCCTCGGACAGCGAGCCACGTGCGATCGACAGAAAACGCAGGTATTCGGGAGTGGAGCGGCGTGCCGCGCCTTCGGCGATGTTGGCGGGGATGCTGACCGCTGCACGGCGCAGTTGCGCCGTCAGCCCGAAACGTTCCGTCGCCGGAAACGTTTCGGAGAGGCGGTAGATCATTTCCACCAGATCCATGGAGTCACGCCAGACGTCGAGCCGCTCGTGCGGTCGCTTTGACGATTCCCCATTCTCCACTCCCGATTCCCAGCGTCTCAGCCAATCACAAACAACGGCTGATCGAACTCCACCGGCTGGCCGCTTTCGCCCAGGATCGCGACGATGGTGCCGGAGACGTCGGCTTCGATCGGGTTGAACATCTTCATCGCCTCGATGATCGCCAGGGTCTCGCCGGCCTTGACCGCCTGGCCGACGCTGACGAAGGCCGGCTTGTCCGGGGCCGGCGAGGTGTAGAAGGTGCCGACCATCGGCGCGCGCAGCACGTGGCCCTCGGGCAGGGCGTTGCCGGGCTTGGCGCTGCCGCCGGTGGAGGCCTCGGTGGGCGAGCTCATCGGCATCGGCGCGGCGGCGGCCGGCGCGGCCGCGGGGGCGGCGGCCACGTACTGCGGCGCGCTGGCGGTCATGCCCTTGGGGGTGCGCGCCAGGCGCACGCTTTCCTCGCCTTCCTTGATCTCGATCTCGGCGAGATTCGATTCTTCCAGCAGGTCGATCAGTTTCTTGATTTTGCGGAGATCCATAACGGCCTCGTGAGGTGACTTTGAAAAAGACCGGGCGCGCGGCCCGGGGACTCAGACGGGGGTATGCGGTGCCGGTTGGGTGTGGGCGCGGTTCATGCGGCCGCTCCCAGGCGGGTCAGCGCCGCGTCCATCGCGTAGCGGTAGCTGTCGGCGCCGAAGCCGCAGACCACACCGACCGCGTGGTCGCTGAAATAGCTGTGGTGGCGGAACGGCTCGCGGCTGTGCGGGTTGGACAGGTGGATCTCGATGAACGGGATCGCCACCGCCGCCAGCGCGTCGCGCAGCGCCACCGAGGTATGGGTGAACGCGGCTGGGTTGATCAGGATGAAGGCGGTGCCGTCGCCGCGCGCGGCCTGCACCCGGTCCACCAGCACGTGCTCGGCGTTGGACTGCAGGCTCTCCAGCGTGTGGCCGGCGGCGCTGGCCTGGGCCAGCAGCGCGGCATCGATCTGCGCCAGGGTGGCATGGCCGTACACGCCCGGCTCGCGGGTGCCGAGCAGGTTGAGGTTGGGGCCATGCAGCAGCAGCAGTCGCGCCATCGGGAACAAAGCAGCGGAAAGGGCGGCAGTCTGCGCGAAGCCGGCATTGCTGTCCAGTTCGGCGAAGTTGCGGGTGTTTTAAACAAATGTTTGATTTTTCGCCGGTCTGCGTCGCGTCAGCGCAGGCATGGCGGGCCGACGACGGGCCGCGCCACTGCCTGCGGTTATGTCGCATCTTGCGCGGACCATGCAAGTGTCGCTGCAGCATGGGCCGGCCACATTGCAGCGCCATCGCCGCCGCGCGTCGACGCGCCGGCGGAAGTGGTATATACCATTTCAAAATCACTGAAATACCAGTCGAGGGTAGGCGCATGCGAACCGAGCGTATTGGCCGTTGCGGCCTTGGCCGCCACATCCTGGCGTTCGCGCTGCTGGCCGGGGCGACCGCGCCCGCGCTGGCGGCGGCGCCGGCCACCCTGCCGGCGGTGTACCCGGCGCCGACCGCGCTGCGCCTGCTCGGGCCGGAGCTGCCGCTGGGGCCGTCGGTGGTGCTGGTGCAGGCCGGCAAGGCCGACCCGGCCACCGACACGCTGGTGCGCGCGGTGTTGCGCGAGGCCGGCGTTTCCCGCATCCGCCGCGCCAGCACGCTGCCGCACGACCCGCAGGCGGTGTCGGTGGTGCTCGGCACCGTCGACGCGGCGCCGGTGCGCGATGCGCTGGCCGCCGTCGACCTGGACGTGCCGGAACGCGCGGAAGGCTATGCGCTGGGCAGCGTGGCCAGCGGCGGTGGCGCGCGGATCGTGCTGGCCGGCCGCGACGGCGCCGGCCTGTACCACGCGGCGCAGACCTTCCGGCAACTGGTCGCGCCCGGGCGCATCGCCTCGGTGGCGGTGACCGACGCGCCGGCGATGCCGGTGCGCGGCACGATCGAGGGTTTTTACGGCAAGCCCTGGAGCATGGACGAGCGCGCCGCGCACCTGGCGTTCCTGGCGCGGTTCAAGGCCAACACCTACATTTACAGCCCCAAGGACGATGCCTTCGCGCGCGATCGCTGGCGCGCGCCGTACCCAGCCGCCACGCTGGCGGCGCTGGGCAAGCTGGCCGCGGTCGCCAATCGCGAGCACATCAACTTCGTCTACGCGCTCTCGCCGGGTCCGTCGATCTGCTACAGCGATGCGGCCGACCTGCAGGCGATCCGGCGCAAGTTCGCCGCGCTGCGCGCGCGCGGCGTGCGCAGCTTCTACATCGCCTTCGACGACATCGAATACACCAAGTGGAACTGCCCAGGCGACGCCACCGCGTTCGGCCCGGCCGGCGAGCAGGCCGCGGCCACCGCGCAGGCGCGGTTGCTCAACGCGGTGCAGGCGGACATCGCCGCGGCCGGCCACGGTGCGCTGATCATGGTGCCGACCGAGTACTACAACGTCACCGAATCGCCGTACAAGGCCACGCTGCGCAAGGCGCTGGATCCGCGCGTGGTGGTGCAGTGGACCGGAACCGACGTGGTTCCGGCGTCGATCTCGGTGAGCGACGCGAAGAACGCCACCAAGGCGTTCGGGCGCAAGACCCTGCTGTGGGACAACTATCCGGTCAACGACTTCGCCGAGACCGCCGGGCGCCTGCTGCTGGCGCCGTACGATCGGCGCCAGGCCGGGCTGTCGGCGGAATTGAGCGGCATCGTGTCCAATCCGATGAACCAGGAAGTGGCCAGCCGGCCGGCGGTAGCCGGGTTGCTGGCCTTCGCCTGGAACGACCGCGGCTACGACGCACAACGCACCTGGCGCGCGGCCGCGCGCGATCTGGCCGGCGGCGATGCGCAGGTCGCCGACGCGCTGCTGACCTTCTTCGACACCCAGCACCTGGCACCGACCTTCGGCCATCTGCCCTGGCAGCCGCAGGCGCCGCGGCTCAAGGCGTTGATCGATGCGACACGCGACGCGCTGGCCGACGGCGATCCGGCTGCCCGCAGCGCGGCGCTGGCCGCGCTGGGCCGCGCCGCCGACGACCTGGTGGCGGCACCGCAGCGCATCCGTGCCGGCACCACCACCGGCGCGTTCGTGGCCGAGGCAGCGCCATGGCTGGACGCGACCGCGCTATGGGGCCGCGCGCTGCGCCTGAGCGTGGACGGGCTGAACCAGGCGCTGGCCGGCGATCCGGCGGCCGAGCAGGCCTTCGCCACCGCCGGGCAACTCGCCGCGCAGGCCGCGGCGATCCCGTCCATCCCCGGCGCGACCCGTTTCGGCGGCCCGGTCAAGGTCGCCGACGGCGTGCTCGACACCTTCGTCGCCGATGCGCCCAGCCTGGTGCAGCGTCCGACAGGGCGTTAGCGCCCGGATCGGCGCACCACGGCGCTCCTTGCCGACGGCTCACCTGTTGCGTGGCACACGCCGGGTCCGGCGCGGCACGTTGCCGATGCGGCCCGCGCAGTGTCCGACACGAGGCGGCGGACGGCGTCGTTGCCGGCGAGAATGCGCGGAGCTTGATCGGCCCCGTGGCGACGCCGCGCGAGGAGGCCGCAGCCGCGAGCCGCGAGGGTGGCGCCGTCGGTACGTGCGGGCCGAGCGCTTCTGTGTCTGCCGCGGCGTCAGCGGCCTTCGGCTCGGCCTTGCCGATCGCCGTGCAGCCTGGCTCATGGACATCGCCCATGTGCTGATGCCGCATTGCCATGGCGATCTGCGCACGCATTAACCGAGGGTTTACACCTCCGGCGGACATCCCGGGCACAAAGAACGCCCGACCGGCCAAGGTGCGAGCCATGCGAATTGCGATCATCGGCGCAGGATTCTGCGGCAACGTGCTGGCCGCGACGCTGGCCAGGCAGGGCGCCGCCCGCCACATCACCCTGGTCGGCGTGGCCGACACCTACGGCCGCGGCATCGCCTACGGTGCGGCGCGGCCGGAACACGTGTTGAACGTGCGCGCCAAGGACCTGGGCGTGGATCCGCAGGAGCCGGGTGGCTTCGCCGACGCCCTGCAGCTGGATGCCGCGCAACGCCTGCAGTTCCTGCCGCGGCTGCTGTACGGCCGCTACCTGCAGCAGCACCTGGACGACGCGCTGGCGGCGTCGCCGGTCGAGGTGGCGCGAGTGAGCGAGGAGGCGGTGGCGGTGGAGCGCGATCCCGACGGCTTCCGCCTGTTCCTGGCCAATGGCGAGGCCGTGGTCGCCGACGTGGTGGTGCTGGCGATCGGCGCGCTGCCGCCGGCGGCGCTGCCGGGCATCGGCCCGCGCCTGGCGGTGCATCGCCGCTACATCGGTTGGCCGTGGCAGGACGGCGTGCTGGACGAGGTGCCGCCGCAGGCGCGGCTGTTGCTGGTCGGCACAGGCCTGACCATGGCCGATGTGGCGTTGACCCTGCGTCGGCGCGGACACCGCGGCCCGATCACCGCGCTGTCGCGGCGCGGCCTGGCGCCACAGGCGCACCTGGCGGTGCCGGGCGCGCCGGTGAGCCTGCCGCCCAGCGTCGTGCAGGCGCTGCGCAGCCACGACCTGCGCGGTCTGGTGCGCAGCCTGCGCCAACTGACCACGGTGGTGGAGGATTGGCGCTGCGTGGTGGATGCGCTGCGTCCGCACCTGCAGCCGTTCTGGCAAGGCTTGGCGCCGGCGGCGCGCGCCCGCTTCCTGCGCCACCTGCGGCCGTACTGGGAAGCGGCGCGGCATCGGCTGGCGCCGGCCGCGGCGGCCGCGCTGGCGCAACTGCAGGCGCGGGGCCAGCTGCGCATCCGCGCCGGGCGCCTGCTGCGCGCGCGGCTCGGAGAGACCGCGGTGGAAGCGGTGATCCGCGATCGCGCCAGCAGCAACGCGTGCACCGAGGACTTCGATGTGCTGATCCGCGCCACCGGGCTGGACACCGACGTCGCCCGCACCAGCCATCCGCTGGTCGCCACGATGCGCGACGCCGGCCTGCTGCAGGCCGATCCACTGGGCCTGGGGCTGCAGGTGGACGAGCGCCTGCGGGTGCGCGACGGCAGCGGCCATCGGGTCGCCGGGCTGTACTGCATCGGGCCGCTGCTGCGTGGCGTGCTGTGGGAGATCACCGCGGTGCCGGAACTGCGCACCGCCGCGCAGCGCCTGGCCGAGGAGCTGGCGACGCTGGCGCAGATGCGGACCGGGAATGGCAGTGTTGGCGAAGCACGCCAGCGGCAGGCGTTTTAGCGGACTGATCCAGTGCGGCGTGGACGTGGCGTGGGAGGCAACTCTCACGACGCTGCAGTGCGCTTTCCCGATAATGCAATGCGTCGGGACTGAAGTCCCTCCCACAGTGCACCCGGCAGGCTCGCCGCAAGCCGCTTGGGAGGCGCGAGTTGAGTCGCGACAGCGCTATCGGCAATGCGTCGCCGACGCGGACGTCGCTCCCACAAGGGCGCGCATCGGCGGCTGGCTCGCCGGCTACTGCGTCGGCTGCGCGCCGCCGCCCACCCAGCCCTCCACTTCGCCCGGCGTGAACGGGCCGAGCTTCTGCCTGACGATGCGGCCGTCGGCGTCGATCAGCACGCTGTACGGCAGCAGGCCCTGGGTGTCGCCCAGGCGCACGCTGGCGTCGGCCGGGCCCGGGGTCTCCAGCGCGATCGGGTAGCCGATCGGCACCTGCTGCAGGAAGGCGCGCACGTCCTCGGCGCGGTCCAGGGCGATGCCCAGCACCTGCAGGCCGTCGGCCGGCTGCGCGCGGGCCAGCCGGTCCAGTTCCGGCATCTCGCGCACGCAGGGTTCGCACCAGCTCGCCCAGACGTTGACCAGCAGCGGCCGGCCGCGGAACTGGGCCAGCGTCAGGTGGCCGCCGTCGAGCGTGGGCAGGCGCAGCGCCGGGGCGGGATCGCCCGGGCGCGCCGCGGCGACCGGCGGCGCGGCCGCATGGCCGCTGGCCGTGGCGGACGTTGCCGGGGCCAGCGCCGGCGTCCGCCGTTCCCACCAGTGCGCCGCCGCCACGCCGAGCACCGCCGCCACCGCGGCGACCGCCAGCAGGCGCGCGCTGGCGGGGGTCATCGCGCCGCGCGCAGCAGGGCGTCCTCGACCACCGCCTGGCTCAGCACCGGCGGCAGTACCGTCGGCGGCGCGCCAGGGCCATAGACCACGTACAGCGGCACGCCCACCGCCTTGTGCTCGGCGAGGAAGGCGCTGATACGCGGATCCTCGTTGGTCCAGTCGCCCTTCATGTACACCGCATCCACCCGCTTGATGGTGTCGCGGAACGCGTCGCTGTCGAACACGTTGCGCTCGTTGGCCTTGCAGGTGACGCACCAGTCGGCGGTCATGTTGACGAACACCACGCGGTTGTCGGTGCGCAGGCGGTCGAGCATCTGCGGCGAATAGGCCACGGTGTTGCGCTCGACGCTGGCGCTGGGCGGCGGCAGCCGGGTCACGCCCCAGGCCGGCACCAGCGCGGCCAGCAGCAGCAGGGCGGCCAGGCGCATGCCGGTCTTGTGGTCGCGCCAGCGCGCGCGCTCGAACCACCACAGGCCCAGCGCCAGCAGGGTGGCGCCGATCAGCAGCAGCGCCACCGCGTCCACGCCGCGCTGCTTGCCCAGCACCCACAGCAGCCAGATCGCGCTCAGGTACATCGGGAACGCCAGCACCTGCTTGAGCGTCTCCATCCACGCGCCCGGCTTGGGCAGGCGCCTGGCCAGCGACGGCACGAAGCCGATCAGCAGGAACGGCAGCGCCAGGCCCAGGCCCAGGGTCAGGAACACCAGCATCGCCATCGCCGGCGGCGCGGTCAGCGCATAGCCCAGCGCCGGGCCCATGAACGGGCCGATGCAGGCGCTGGACACCACGCAGGCCAGCACGCCGGTGAAGAAGTCGCCGACCGGACCGCTGCGCGTGGACAGCGACTGGCCGACGCCACCCAGGTTGGCGCTGAGGGTGAACACCCCCGACAGGCTCAGCCCGACCACGAACATCAGGTACACCAGCACCGCGACGAAGCCCGGGCGCTGCAGCTGGAAGCCCCACAGCAGCCGCGCGGCCACGGCGATGCCGCCGACCACGGCGAAGGAGGCGAGCACGCCCAGCGTGTACCACAGCGCATGGCTGCGGGCGCGGCCGCGGCTCTCGCCGCTCTGCGCCAGGCCCAGCACCTTCAGCGACAGGATCGGCAGCACGCACGGCAGCAGGTTCAGCAGCAGGCCGCCGCCGAGCGCCAGCAGCAGGATCCACAGCAGGTTCTGCGTGGCCGGCGGCGGTGCGGCGCTGCGCGCGGCGTTGTGCGCCGAGGCGTCCGGCGTCGCCGGCAGGGCGTCGGCGGCGGTGGCCGCGGCCGCGTCGTTGGCGTCGGCCTGGCGGCTGTCCAGCGGCGTCACCAGCAGCGGGCTGACCTCGGCCTGGTCGGCCGGGGTGACGGTGCCCTTGGGCAGCGCCAGCTTCACCCGCCGGGTCATCGGCGGGTAGCAGATGCCGTCGGTCTGGCAGCCCTGGAAGGTCGCCACCAGGGTCGCGGCGGTGGCGTCGGCGCGCTGGCGCTGCAGCGGCACGGTGACCTCGGTCTGGTCGAAGTACACCACCACGTTGCCGAAGTGTTCGTCCTGGTGCGAGCTGCCCTTGGGCCAGCGCGGCATGCCGGTGCGGATGCCGGGCGCGCCCTCCAGCGCCAGCGCGGTGCGGTCGCGATACAGGTAGTAGCCGGGCGCCGGGGTGAAGCGCAGCAGCAGGGTATTGCCGTCGCCGACGATGGCTTCGAACTGGAACGCCTGGTCCGAGGGCAGCGGCAGGCCCTGCACCGCCGCGGTGCCGGGGCCGGGACCGAACAGCGGCTTGGCGCCGTTGCCGGCGCCCGGGCCGCTGCCCGGTAGCCCGCCCGTCGCGGCCGGCGGCGGCAGTGCCGGTGCGGGATCGGTGGCGGCCGTGGCGGCCGGCAGGGTCACCTCGAGCAAGCGCTTCTGCGGCGGATAGCACACGCCGGCATCGGCGCAGCCCTGGTAGCGCACCTCCAACTGCACGCGGCTGGTGCCGGGATCGGCGACGCCGCTCTGCACCGCGTTCAGTTCGTCGCGGTAGGTCTCCACCTCGCCGAAGTACGGGTCGGTCTTCTTGTGGCCGGCCGGCAACTGCAGGGTCGGGTTGGGCTTGAAGCCGCCGATCACCTTCACCGCGATGCGGTGCCGGTACAGGTAGTAGCCCTTGGCGATGTCCCAGTGCAGCGCGATGCGGCCGCGTTCGGGCGCCTGCGCGCTCAGCGCGAAGGCCTGGTCCACCGGCAGCAGGTCCTTTTCGCTGATCGCCAGGGCGGGGAAGGCGGCCACGGCCAGCAGGCACAGGGCGGCGAGGCGGTGCAGCAGGGTCATCGGCTTACGGTTCCTCACGGGTTTCGGCATGCACCCACTGCAGGTAGGCCGGCAGGCCGCCGGCGACCTCGAGTTCGACCAGTTCGGGGACCTCGTAGGGGTGCAACGCGCACAGCCGCTGCCGCAGGGCGGGCAGGCGGTCGGCGGCGGTCTTGATCAGCAGCAGCACTTCCTCGCCCTGTTCCACCTCGCCTTGCCAGCGGTAGGTGGACTGCACGCCGGGCAGGCGGCTGACGCAGGCGGCCAGGCGTTCGTCGACCAGCGCCTGGGCGACCCGCGCGGCGCTGGCCGGATCGGGGCAGGTGCTGAGCAGCAAGCGGAGGGCGGGCACGGACATGCGGCCGACAGTATAGGGATGCCGGCCGCGCTTTGGCGGCGCCGGTCCGCGGCCGGCCGCCGCGCATCCCCAATCCCTAATCCCGGCCCGCTGCAGCCGCAGCGGGCGAGGCACCACGGCTCAGTTGAGCAACTGGCAACTGGCCGGCTTGGCCGAGGTGAACAGCGACGAGGTCGCCCACTCCGGGTGGTCGATGAACGGGTTGCGGTTGCCCTGGAAGCTGTAGATCACCTCGTTGCGGGCGCGCTCGGCGTCGTCCGGCGGGTCCTGCTGGCTCCACGCGATCAGGGTCGACAGCAGGCCCATGTAGGCCGGCGAGGACGAGGTCTTGACGATCTTGCTGCGGTCGTCGGTCAGCTCCAGGTCCGGCTCGGACTGCCCGGTCTTGGCATCCACGCCACCCTCATAGCGGATCGCCATGTACATCACCGCACGCGCCATGTCGCCCTTGCGGTGGTCCCACACCTCGAAGGTGCCGCTGTTGCCGTCCGGGGTGCGCACCCAGTTGGAATTGCCCGGGTAGCGGCCGCTGCCGCCGCCGAAGCCGGCGTTGGCCTCGGTGGCGCGCTCGCCGCAGTTGCTGTCGCACTTGGCGTAGGGCTTGTTGCCGCGGTCGGCGTTCCAGGTGGCGTCGGTCAGGTACAGCATGTGGGTGTCGGTGTACGGCGCGTAGGGCAGGCCCTTGTTGCCGGTGGCGGTGCCGAAGCCCAGCGAGTTCGGCCAGCTGTGCTCGCGGTTGTACTTCAGGCCGCTGCCGCTGCCGGCACGGTCGGTGCCCTTGGCATAGCTGCGGTTGCGGTAGGCGTCGAGGACGCGCTGGCTGTTGTTCGGATCCTCGTCGGCGATCTCCAGGATGGCCCAGGTGTCGGTGCCGGAGCTGCTGCTGTACGGATAGACGGTGTGGCCCTTGATCGTCTCGTGCAGCGAGCAGCGCAGCTGGCTGGGGCTGGAGGTGTTGACCCGCGAGTAGTAGCTGCCGGCGCCATTGCCGCCGCCGCCCGAGCCGCTGGCGACGTTGAAGGCGACGCTGCGATCCTGCGCCGGATGCGCGCCGTCGGCATCGCTCACGCGTGCGGCGACGATGCTCAGGGTGCAGCTCTCGCCGGCCTTCAGCGCGGTGTTGGTGGACAGCGCGAACTGGGTGCCGCTGCTGGGGTAGGTCAGCGCCACGCTGCCGGACTGCTGGCAGCTCAGGCCGAACGCACCGCTGGCCAGGCTCACCGCCTCGCTGAAGGTCACCGCCAGGTCGCCGGCGGCGGGGAAGTCGGTGGCGCCCTGGGTCGGGGTGGTGGCGGTCACGGTCGGCGCGGCGTTGCCGCCGCCGCCGCCGGCGAAGGTCTGGCCGTTGTTGCAGGCGCCGAAGGTGCTGGTGGCGCTGTCGCTCCAGCTGAAGTCGGCCGCGGCGCTGCCGTTGCCGCGCAGCTGCAGCGAGGTGCCGGCCGGGGTGCTGTTGCTCTCGCTGACCGGCAGGTTCTGGCTGGTCATGCCCGCGGCGGGGCCGCCGCCGCCGGTGATGGCGCCCTCGTAGCTGAGGAACTGCACCACCTTGCCGTTGCCGTCGACCAGCGCCAGGCCGTCGTTGGGCCCGTTCTGGATGCCGTTGCTGGCGTAGCTGACGGTGGCGATGCGTACCTGCCCGCCGCAGCTGACCAGGTTGCCGGCCGGCACCGCGCTGTTGGCGTAGACGGTGGCCGACCCCGGGTTGCTGCCGTTGTACAGGTAGACGCGGTAGCCGCTCAGGCTCTCCCCGGCGGTGGCGACGATCTCCACGCCTTCGCCGGTGTCGCCGGCGGCGGTGGCATCGTCGTAATGCAATTCATTGATGAATACGGCGGCCTGGGCCGGCCCGGCAAGGGCGAGCAGGCAGGCCAGCGGCAGCGCAACGGCGGATGGCTTCATCGACAACTCCTTTTGGTGACGGATCCCCCCCTGGGTCCGCGCTCAGCCTAGCCTGCCTCTGTGACACTGTGACGGGATTCGGTCACTGCTTGCCACCGAATGCACGTTCCTGGCAAAAATTTTTTGCCTCCCGCCCTTGAAAGCCCCGGCCACGGCACTACATCAGGCGCATCCCGGCGCTACCGGGTTTTTTCGCGAGCGTTGCTGGCAGTCGTCATGGGCGAGTGCTAACATCGCCGGCCTTTCCTAGACCAATCAATCACTTAAGAGGTCTCACTCAATGAGCATCAAGCCGCTTCACGACCGCGTCGTAGTCAAGCCGATCGAAGCCGACGAAATCTCCGCCGGCGGCATCGTGATCCCGGATTCGGCCAAGGAAAAGTCCACCAAGGGTGAAGTCGTGGCCGTCGGCGCCGGCAAGCCGCTGGACAACGGCAGCGTGCGCGCCCCGGCGCTGAAGGTCGGCGACAAGGTCATCTACGGCCAGTACGCCGGTTCCAGCTACAAGGCCGAAGGCGTCGAGTACAAGGTGCTGCGCGAAGACGACGTTCTGGCGATCGTCGGCTAAGAGCGCCGCCGATCGCGGGAATCGGGAATGGTGAATCGGGAATCGGTCAGGCGCCTTCGTCGCCCGCGATTTCCGTCCCGTCCCGACCGCCCGCTCTTGATCTGCCTATTCCCTGTTCTCCATTCCCTATTCCCGAGGTAACTCAACATGGCTGCCAAAGATATCCGTTTCGGTGAAGACGCCCGTTCGCGCATGGTGCGCGGCGTCAACATCCTCGCCAATGCCGTCAAGGCCACCCTGGGCCCGAAGGGCCGTAACGTCGTGCTCGAGAAGAGCTTCGGCGCCCCGACCATCACCAAGGACGGCGTCTCCGTCGCCAAGGAAATCGAACTGGCCGACAAGTTCGAGAACATGGGCGCGCAGATGGTGAAGGAAGTCGCGTCCAAGACCTCCGACAACGCCGGCGACGGCACCACCACCGCCACCGTGCTGGCGCAGGCGCTGATCCGCGAAGGTTCCAAGGCGGTCGCCGCCGGCATGAACCCGATGGACCTCAAGCGCGGCATCGACAAGGCCGTCGTGGCCGCCGTGGCCGAGCTGAAGAAGATCAGCAAGCCCACCGCCGACGACAAGGCCATCGCCCAGGTCGGCACCATCTCCGCCAACTCCGACGAGTCGATCGGCAACATCATCGCCGACGCGATGAAGAAGGTCGGCAAGGAAGGCGTGATCACGGTCGAGGAAGGCTCGGGCCTGGAGAACGAGCTGGACGTGGTCGAGGGCATGCAGTTCGACCGCGGCTACCTGTCGCCGTACTTCATCAACAACCAGCAGAGCCAGCAGGCCGACCTGGACGACCCGTTCGTGCTGCTGCACGACAAGAAGATCTCCAACGTGCGTGACCTGCTGCCGGTGCTGGAAGGCGTGGCCAAGGCCGGCAAGCCGCTGCTGATCGTCGCCGAGGAAGTGGAAGGCGAGGCGCTGGCGACCCTGGTGGTCAACACCATCCGCGGCATCGTCAAGGTCGTGGCGGTCAAGGCCCCGGGCTTCGGCGACCGTCGCAAGGCGATGCTGGAAGACATGGCCGTGCTGACCGGCGGCACCGTGATTTCCGAGGAAGTGGGCCTGGCGCTGGAGAAGGCGACCATCAAGGACCTGGGCCGCGCCAAGAAGGTGCAGGTCTCCAAGGAGAACACCACCATCATCGACGGCGCCGGCGACACCTCGGCGATCGAGTCGCGCATCAAGCAGATCAAGGCGCAGATCGAGGAGACCTCCTCGGACTACGACCGCGAGAAGCTGCAGGAGCGCGTGGCCAAGCTGGCCGGCGGCGTGGCGGTGATCAAGGTCGGTGCCTCGACCGAGATCGAGATGAAGGAAAAGAAGGCGCGCGTCGAAGACGCCCTGCACGCGACCCGTGCGGCGGTGGAAGAAGGCGTGGTCCCGGGCGGCGGCGTGGCGCTGGTGCGCGCGCTGAGCGCGATCGGCGAGCTGAAGGGCGCCAATGAAGATCAGACCCACGGCATCCAGATCGCGCTGCGCGCGATGGAAGCGCCGCTGCGCGAGATCGTCACCAACGCCGGCGAAGAGCCGTCCGTGATCCTCAACAAGGTCAAGGAAGGCAGCGGCAACTTCGGCTACAACGCCGCCAACGGCGAGTTCGGCGACATGGTCGAGTTCGGCATCCTGGATCCGACCAAGGTGACCCGTTCGGCGCTGCAGAACGCCGCCTCGATCGCCGGCCTGATGATCACCACCGAAGCGATGGTGGCCGAGGCCCCGAAGAAGGAAGAGCCGGCCGCTCCGGGCGGCATGGGCGGCGGCATGGGCGGCATGGGCGGCATGGATTTCTGATCCAGCCGGCCTCGGCCGACCTGTTCCACGCAGTCGAAAGGAGCCCCGCAGCGATGCGGGGCTCTTTTTTTGTGTCATCGACATCGGGGCATGCCGATGCGCTCGCACGCTGACCAACCTGCCGGCCGCGCCGCTGGCGCATCCGCTTGGCGCGCGTCTGTAGCGAGCTTCCCGTCAGGACGCAGGATCATGCGCAGGAACGGCTTCAGCCGCGACGAGGCGCTACCGGGAATGCCTGTCGCGGCTGAAGCCGCTCCCGCGAGGACGACGGCGTTTCTCGCCGAGCTGCGGTAAGCAGCGAAGCGGGTCATGGAAGCTGCCTGTGCCGGGCTTGTGCGATCTTCCCGACCGAGGCGCGGCACAGGCGTGCCAGGCGGCAGTGACCCAACCGGACGGACGCGAATGCAGGCTTCGCTCCATGCACCTCAAACACCACGAGACGCTGCGCGCCGGACCCTCGCCCCGACCCCTCTCCCAACGTGAGAGGGGCACGCGATCGCGATGCGCATGCAGTCCATCGTTGCCCAGCAGCGTCTCCGCCAGAGGTGCGGCTGGCACGGCCTGCGGTGGCGATACGGCGAGAATCGACGCGCTGCGCGGCGAATCGCGCACAACGTGCAATCGTCTACAAGTGCGCTGTAGCCGCGTGTTGACAGCGTTTTCAGCGCCATGCAGGTTAGGACGCACGGGCGTCCAGGGGGATCTGCACGCCCGCATGTTCGTCCTTTTGTTTGCGTCGCGGCCGGCGCACGGTGGCGCGTGCCTGCGGCATGCGCAGCACGGTCGTGGGCGCGGCGCAGCGAAGAGGGCGCCGCAGGTCGTGTTCGCACGGCGCTGCTTCCATCCGCTGCCGGGGACACCGCATGCCACTTCGCTCATCCACCACCCTCGCGTTCGGCATCGTGCTGGCGCTGTACGGCGCCAGCGAGGCGCGCGCGCAGGACGCCGACACCGCCGCGCCCAAGGCCGCCGCCACCACCGACCTCGGTCAGGTCGTGGTCACCGGCTCGCGGATCAAACGCTCGGAGGTGGAGGGCGCCGAACCGGTGCTGACGATCAGCGCGCAGCAGATCCAGCAGGAAGGTTTCCTTACCGTCTACGACGTGCTCAGCACGCTCAACCAGCAGGGCAGCGTCGAGGCCGACACCAAGTACGGCTCGCACACGCCCAACGCCTCGCCGGTGAGCCTGCGCGACCTTGGCCCCGGACGCACCCTGCTGCTGGTCAACGGCCACCGCGTCGCCGACTATCCGCAGCCGTACGCCGGCGAGAGCAACTTCGCCAACTACGCCAACATCCCCTCCGCGGCGGTGGAGCGCATCGAGATCCTCACCGGCGGCGCGTCGGCCATCTACGGTTCGGACGCGGTCGCCGGCGTCATCAACGTGATCCTCAAGCAAGGCTACGAGGGCAACCAGGTGCGCCTGCGCGGCGGCACCGCCACCGCCGGCGGGCGCGACGTGGTCGACCTGTCCTGGGTCGGCGGGCGCAGCGGCGACACGTGGAACTTGACCTACGCACTGCAGTGGACCCGGCGCGATCCGCTGTCGGTCGGCGAGCGGCCGAAGATGGACGACCAGGACGACGAGTCCTACAGCAACTGGACTGCGCAGGCGCGCAAGTACGGCTTCAATCCGTTCACCGGCCTGAGCCTGGTCGACGCCGGCAACAACACGCGCCTGGCGCCGCCCAGCGGCACCTGCGCACGCTTCGGCGGCCAGTTCGTCGACGCGCAGCGGCTGAGCTACGACTACAACAGCGACACCGTGCGCAACCTCGGCGGTTACTGCGGCATGGCACACGACTACGCCGACTGGCTGGCCGCCAGCGGCGGCGACAGCGGCTCGGCGTATCTGTACGGCACCTTCGACTTCGACAACGGCGTGCAGGCCTGGAGCACGCTGTCCACGACCAAGAGCGTCGGCTACTGGACCTACGACCCGCCCTACGTCTACCTCGGCCCGTTCCACGACACCGGCAGCGACCGCGACCTGTACGCGATCCGCCAGCTCACCCGCTACGAATCCGGCGGCTGGAAGAACCTGGCCAACACCACCAGGGAACTGTCCTGGGACCTGAGTGCCGGCCTCAAGGGCCGCCTCGCCGATCGCTTCGACTGGGAAGTGGCGGTGGGCCGCGCGCGCTACACCGTGGACGAATACGTGCGCACCGTGGACACGCAGAAGGCCACCGCCTACTTCCTCGGCCCGCAACTGGGCAGCACCGCCGACGGCACGCCGATCTACGATCTCAACGAGGAACGCTGGTACCAGCCGCTGACCGGCGCGCAGTACAACGACCTGGCGGTGAAGGCGCACAACCGCGCCGATTCCTGGGTCAACCAGGCCAGCGCCAACATCACCGGCGAGCTGCTGCAGGGCTGGGCCGGACCGATCAAGTTCGCCGCGGTCGGCGAAGTGGCCAAGCAGGGCTACCGGCTGTCGCCCGACCCCTGCGCCAACACCTGCTATCCGCTGGACGTGGTCGACTACGGCGGCGGCGAGCGCCTGCGCTACTCCGGCGGCATCGAGTTCGACGTGCCGCTGCTGTCCACGCTCAACGCCAGCCTGGCGGCGCGCCACGACCGCTACGGCGACTATCGCGCCTACGGCAGCGACCTCGGCGCGGCGATCGGCACCCAGCGCGACACCACCTGGAGCGCCGGCCTGGAGTGGCGGCCACTGAGCACGCTGCTGCTGCGCGGCAGCGTCGCCACCAGTTTCCGCGCCCCGGACATGCACTACGTGCTCGGCGAACCCAGCTCCACCCAGCAGACCGTGATCGATCAGTACCGCTGCATCCAGAAGGGCTACTACCTCACCGGCGGCTGCAGTGCCGAGAACAGCGACGTGTTCTACCTGATGCAGGTCAATCGCCGCGGCACGCCCGACCTGGAATCGGAACACGGCCGCTCGGTCACCGCCGGCTTCGTCTGGGACATCGCAGAGGGCCTGTCGCTGACCGCGGACTACTACCGGATTCGCTTGCAGGACATGATCAAGGACCTCAATCGCGACGAGGTGCTCAGCGCCGAAGCCGGCTGCCGCACCGGCCTGACCACCGCCGGCGGCGTGTGGGTCAATCCCGGTGGCGCCGAGTACTGCGCGCGCATCCTTTCGCGCGTGGCGCGCGATGCCGCCGGCCGCGTCACCGGCATCGAGCAGGGGCCGATCAACATCGCGCAGATGCACGTGTCCGGCGTCGATGCCTCGCTGAAGTACCGCTTCAACACCGCGCGCTGGGGCAACTTCAGCTTCACCCTGGATTACAATAATCTGATCGGCTACCACGAGCAGACCTATCGCACCGACGACGACAAGAACCTGCGCGACAAGAAGATCCGCAGCAAGCTGCGCGGCAGCGTGCACTGGGAGAACGGCGGCCCGCTGGACCTGACCGTGTACGCCAAGCGTTTCGGCTCCACCCAGGCGGTGAACTGGGGCACCTGCACCCGCTTCGACGACGGCTACCAGCCCAGCCCTTCCGACGCCTGCCGCGTCACCGACAGCGGCAACCGCCACTTCGGCGAGAGCACCACGCGTTACTTCGGTCGCGTCGGCCCGGCGCTGTACTGGAACCTCACCGCCGGCTACCGCATCGCCCCGAAGATGAAGGTCAACCTGTACATCAACAACGTGCTCGATACCGTCGGCTACGACAACAAGGAGCGCTACTACGGCTACCAGTTCTACAACACCACCCTGTACGACGCGATCGGCCGCGAGGTGGCGATGGAATATGTGTTGGATTTCTGAGGGGCCGGGAATGGGGAGTCGGGATTCGGGATGCGCTCTAGCCCCTCTCCCTCCGGGAGAGGGGTTGGGGTGAGGGTCCGGAGCGCGCAGTGCCACGTAAGAACCCACGCGTCAAAGGCTCCTACGCGATGACGGCGACATCATGGCCCTACCGCCGCGTTGAACCGCTTTTCCGATTCCCCATTCCCGGTTCCCCTTTTCCGGCGCCACAAGTTGCTGATGCAACTGTGGCGCTGCCGCAAACCCTGTGCTATCACTACGTCCCATGAACGCTTCCTGCCGCAGCTTTTACTTTTGGTATTACGGTTTTCCGATGCCGCTGGCGGAGGAAGGATCGCGTTCACCCTGAAGGACACTTCAGCCGCAATCCCGAAAGCCGCCAGCGAACCTGGCGGCTTTTTTCATGCCGCCGGATCTGGCCCCCACCCAGCCCCCCGACGAGACACGCACATGGCCCCGCACACCGACGATCTGCGCATCCGCAAGATCGAACCGCTGACCCCACCCTCCCAGCTGCAGGCGCTGCTGCCCTGCGACGAGGAGGCCTCGCAGACCGTCACTGCCGCGCGCGCGGCGCTGCACGAGATCCTGCACGGCCGCGACGACCGCCTGGCGGTGGTGATCGGTCCCTGCTCGATCCACGACCCGGTCGCGGCGATGGAGTACGCGCAGCGCCTGCGCCCGCTGCGCGAGACCTACGGCGATGCGCTGGAGATCGTGATGCGGGTGTACTTCGAAAAGCCGCGCACCACGGTCGGCTGGAAGGGCCTGATCAACGATCCCAACCTCGACGGCAGCTTCGACATCAACAAGGGCCTGCGCCTGGCGCGCGGCCTGCTGCGCGACATCAACCGCCTGGGTCTGCCGGCCGGCGTGGAGTTCCTCGACATCATCTCGCCGCAGTACATCGCCGACCTGGTGGCCTGGGGCGCGATCGGCGCGCGCACCACCGAGAGCCAGGTGCACCGCGAGATGGCCTCTGGCCTGTCGTGCCCGGTGGGCTTCAAGAACGGCACCAGCGGCGACGTCAAGATCGCGGTCGATGCGGTCGGCGCGGCCTCGCATCCGCATCATTTCCTGGCGGTGACCAAGGACGGGCAGACCGCGGTGGCGGCCACCGCCGGCAACCCGGACTGCCACGTGATCCTGCGCGGCGGCACCCAGCCCAACTACGACGCCGACAGCGTCGCCGCGGCGGCGCAGGTGCTGGAGAAGGCCGGCCTGCCGGCGCGACTGATGGTCGACGCCAGCCACGCCAACAGCGGCAAGAACCCGGACAACCAGCCCAAGGTAATCGAGGACATCGCCCGCCAGCTCGAGGCTGGGCAGACCCGCATCGTCGGCGCCATGGTCGAGAGCCACCTGCGCGGCGGCCGCCAGGACCTGGTCGCGGGCCAGCCGCTGGTCTACGGCCAGAGCATCACCGACGGCTGCATCGACTGGGATACCTCGGTGCAGGTGCTTGAGCGGCTGGCGCAGGCGGTACGCGCACGGCGCCAGGCGCGCGTGGCGCAGGCGGCCTGAGCTCGGTGGTGGGAGAAACGCACGCAGCCTGACCGGCTGCGTGCGTTGGGGGGCGGGGGAGGCCCGGAAGAGGGGCCGGACGCGCCGCCGAATGCGAAGGGAGAGAGCTTCGGTATCGACGGCTGCGTGCCGGTGATGACGTTATCCGCCCATCCGGTGACCACGGTATGCCGGTGTGTGGCAGCGGCTGGCAAGGTGTTGGCGAGGCGTTAAGACCTGTTGTCGCCGGTTCAGCGCGACGGCGTGGAAGTGGCGCGATGGGATATACAAGCCGCGCATTGATGGGCCGGGGGCATAGCGGCGATCGCCTGCCGGACGCACCAGGCCCTGCTCGGCGCAACGCTGTTCCAGCGCCATGCGCGTGGGGTGAAGCTGACCGCCGAAGATCGGCAACTGGCCGATGCCGCCAGCGCAGCGTTGGCCGACATCGGGGTCTGACCGATAGGTGCTGCCCGAGTCGCATGCGCGCATGTGCGGACGCCGCTGCTGGCGAAAACGGTCACCGTGTCGATAATGCCTGCATGGCCGCCGACTCGCCCTGGTTCCTGTACCTGCTCGAATGCCGCAACGGCAGCTACTACGCCGGCATCACCCCGGACCTGCAGGCACGCTTCCAGGCGCACCTGCGCGGCGCCGGTGCCAAGTACACCCGCGCCAACCCACCGGTGCGGCTGCTGGCAAGCCGTGCCTATCCCGACCGCGCCGCCGCCTCGCGCGCCGAGTACGTGCTCAAGCAGTTGCCGCGCGGCCGAAAGCTGGCGTTCCTGACCGCGCCCGAGACCGCATCTGGCGCCGACAACCTGCAAGCGACCGCCGAATCCGCAGCGGTGTCGTAGATACCGTCTCACCCCC
>NZ_NSGT01000110.1:0-12013 GCF_009192905.1 Xanthomonas sp. LMG 12459 | reverse complement strand
CGCCAGAGCGTCACTCTACAGTGTACATGCCGAGCGGCTGCGGCACGACAGCCTGCGCGAATGGGCTTATGCGCGCTCCTATATCGACTCCACGCAACGCGCCAACGCCTTCTCGGGCTGGCTGCATCATTACAACTGGCATCGACCACACGCCAGCCTCGGCTACAAACCTCCCATCTCCCGAATTCCACTGAACAACGTGGTGGGTTTACACAGCTAGGCGCTGACTCTGCTCGCCATGGTAGAGCGAGTGGCTAGGGTTGGGCATGCGCTCTTTTGTCTGCCCCAGTCGGCGATAGGGGCGGTAGACTCTGCCCGATTGAGGTGGAGACCATACCCAGGTGGACGGGACGGAACGCATGGAAACAACGACGACCAATCAACCCAAGAAAGGGGAGTTCTTCCACCTGCAGCCGGACGTTCGGCGCGGGGGGAAAGGCCATGGAGTTGTCTTTGAGAACCGAGAGGCACTCCTCACTCCGCCTAGGCTGATTCTGAGGCCAAAGGATGGCGGATTTCCTGCTTTGCGCGAGGTTCCACGCCTGGTCTACCACCCCAGTGAAGGCGTGCCTCCTGAAGACCTGGAAGGGGGATTCAGCGGCTACTGGCTGGTGTCAGAGCGCCTGCGTCGAGTGATGGAAGCGGTCGATCCTGGGGCGTTCGCGTTTGTAGAGACAGACTATCGCTTGGCGGATGGCTCGAAGGGGCCAAACGTTTACCTGTGCGACGTGATTCGCACATTGGATGCGTTGGATGAGGATGCATCTATGCTCAACATCGAAGTCAGTGATGATTTCGAGGAGGGCAAGTATTACGACCTGACGGGCGAAATTCGCCTGGCTTTCAAGCGTGATGTCCTCGGTGATGCGCACGTTTTTAGGTTGGCTTTCCACGGGGGCGTTTTCTGCGACCGGTTGTTCAAGGACGCCGTAGAAGCAGCCGGTATCGGCACCGATGGACAGTCGGACGGCCTCTGGTTCTACGACGTGGTCAACCGATAAGGCGAGCAACAAGGTCACAAGGAAGGAGCCTGATCTGTGCCGAACTACCGAACGCTTTTCCAGGACCACCACAACATCGAGCAGCAGACGCTGAAGAACAGCGAGTTGCTTGATGAGTTGCAACGGGTGGGGAAGTTTGACATCCACGCTCCGGAAAACCGACTGTTCCTGCCGGCCAACCCTGCGTTCGCTCAAGCGATGGGCATCACGCCGCATAGCGGTGGCCCACTCGGCGAATATCAGTATGGAATGCTGTCGCAATTGCGGCTCATTGAACGCTCCAGAGATGGTCAAGCCATGTTGGAGGGCGACCCAACGGCGATGGACCGTGTTGTCCAGCGCGTCGAGCACTTACGCGATACCGTCAAAGTAGGCCTAATCAACGGCGATTTGAACACCAATACGCCCGTTGGTTTAACCCCTGCACAGACCAACCAAAAGGTTCAAGACTTTTTCCGCGATATCCCGATCTACCAGCAGACCCATGCCCAACAGATTGAAGCCCTGAAGGGCTTTGTGGGGGTGGACCACGGCTGGGGTGCCGTCGCGCATTCCGAGTCGCGCATCGTCACCACGCTCAACCAAATCCAGATCAGCAACGCCGCAATCGTTCGAGGCGGGGATATCCAGCTTCAGCGCAGCGGGTTGTCGCTCGCCATCGCCAACGCTCATCACGACGGGCGCGTGGTGTTGTCCGAGCAGGGCATCCTCAAGGTCGAGCAGGTGCTGGGTCCGGAAGCCGCCCAGAACATTCGCGTGCCGCGCGGACAGCGTGGCGAAGTCGCCATGGAGCTGTTGATGGGCGAGGCGTCCGCGCGTGGGCTCACCCGTGCCGGCGGACTCTTGGCGACCGGGGCGGATGCGGTGATGACCGCCCGCACGGCGGCCACGCTGATGGAGCAGGGCAACCTCACCGCCGCGCAGTCGGAGGTCAATCACGCTGTTGCGCGCAACGTGGGCGGCTGGGCCGGCGGCGCGTCCACCGCGGCCGCGCTGGGCAGCAGCGGCGGCTTTGTGCCCGCGGCCCTGGTGGTGGGCGATGCTGTCTTGATGAGCAAGGCCTTCGACAAGGCCGTCGACCTCAAAGAGAACCGCGACATCTTCCACCAGACCGACAAAGCCGGGATGGAGTGGCAGTTCAATGGGCGGGATTGGGAACGCCAGGGCGCGTTCGAGCGCGCCGCTGATGGGCGCGAAACCCCTGTCCAAATATCCGTCGGCGCCAGCTACGTAAAGTCTCAGGAATTGGGTGCCATGGCGAATGCCAAGGCCGCCGAGTTCGCGCTGGGCAAAGCCCCGCCGCCGCAGGATCCCTTCAACCTGCCGGCCCAGCCCGGCGATCGGATTGGGTTGGACAACCAAAATTGGCACCGCAATCCAGACACGGAGAAGT
Source organism: Xanthomonas sp. LMG 12459 (assembly GCF_009192905.1). Lineage (NCBI taxonomy): Bacteria > Pseudomonadati > Pseudomonadota > Gammaproteobacteria > Lysobacterales > Lysobacteraceae > Xanthomonas > Xanthomonas sp. LMG 12459. The sequence goes on along the minus strand of NZ_NSGT01000110.1, from coordinate 9,619 downwards.
GGGAGCGCCAGGTCAAGACGGGGGTGGACGGCGCCAACGACCGAGGTGTCTATGAGCCCCAGATCGCGAATGCAGCGCAGGCGCAGCGTCTGAACCAAGAAGCCTTGGCGCGGATCGAGGGCAACATCGCCACCGGTCGTGAGGCCATCGCCCAGGCTTACCTGGAGAGCCATGCCGCCCAGCGTGGTCAGGACTACGGAGTGGCGGTTCCTGCCGCCGTGGAAAGTGCTCGTGCCAAGCAAGACCGGGTGCAAGGCCACGACGGCGAGACCTACCAGCGCAACGAGGCCGGGCAGTGGCTCGGCAAGGACGGGGTGGCGACCGGCAATCTGGCGGCTGAGCTGGAGCTGACGAACCAGATGCGCCAACCCTCGCTGGAACGCGCCCAGGAGACCCTGGCGGCCATTGAGGCTCGCCCCGCGCCCACGCCGGCGCAGATGGAGCACAACGAGCTCTTGCACCGCTATCGAGCTGCTGGCGTCGACCTCAACGCCCAGGAGAACAACCTGCAGGCCGTGGAGCTCGCCACCAAGCGGACCAAGGAGGCCGAAGGACTCACCGGTCCGACGATGCAACAGCTGAAGCCGAACGAGCAGGGGCAATACGGCTACGACAGCCAGATCGTTCACTACCAGGTCGGCCAGGACGGCGTGGCCCACCAGGTAGCGGTGACCACTTCCGAGGAGCTGCGCCAGGCCAAGGCCGAACTGGGCCAGCCGGCTGTGGCGCACGTGCCGACGCTGGAGACGGTCTCGGTGACCGCGCCGAGCCGCAGCAAGGAGCAGGAGGCCGAACCGGCCCAGGAGAAGGGAACACAGGGGCCGATGCTGGCCGACAACCCCGCGCACCCGGACCACTTCACCTACCAGACGATCCATTCCTGGGTCAGCGGAACGGGGAACTGGAACGCGGAGGAGAGCCGGAACGTCACCGCAGCGCTCTACAAGCAGCAGGCCGAGGACCCGTTGGTGAAGCGAGTGGACCGGGTGACCGGTGCGCTAGGCAAGGACGGGTCAGAGAACGTGCTGGCGGTCTACGCGCCGTTTGGCGACAAGCTGCCGATCTTCCATGCGCGGGTCGATGGGCGGGAGGCCGCACAGCAGCCGGCGGAGCAGAACCTGCAGCAGGCGGAGGTCATCAGGCAGGACCAGGTGCGGCAGCAGGCATTGGAGCAGACCCAGCAGCAGACCCAGCGACAGGAGCAGGGGCCGCGGATGACAATGGGTGGTCCGTGACTATAAGAGATTTTTCCAACTGATGTAGCCGCAAAGGAAGAACTGCTGGGTTGCACATAAATAATGACGACCAAGAGAGGTGTTATGGCTACTTCATTGAAATCAGCGAATCGGAAGTATTCCGATCAGTACAATCAAATGCTTGCCTGGGCTAAGGTGGGGGCGGTTGGCCGTAGGATTGGTATGCCAATGTCAGCTAGAGAAGTCATCAAGGACGGGCTTGCTGACTATTGGCGGCTCTGGGAGTCTTTGGCGTCATGGGTGAATCCAGGCTTGGACAGTTGCCATTCCGTTAAAGGCTGTATCACTGATTCGAGCGTGGTGAATGCGTGGCCTTTTCGAGACGCTTTGGGGCCCGGGCAACATATTGTCGTTGTGACAAAAGCAACTATATTGAGGATGCAGCGCATAGCTCATCTAGTTATGTCGACAATAAGATGCACTCCAACTTTTTGGGAAAAGGGTCATTCGATCGGTAATATTCTGCCGCAGCAGGAGCTCGGGCCTGAAGATTTTTCCGCTTTTAGCGAGATGGTCATGCAGGCTGCGTTTGTTTATCTATTTGCTCACGAATTTGCCCATTTGCATAATGGGCATGAGGGCTGTGCCGCTCATACTGAGGATTCCTTAACTTGGTGGTCCGAAAAGGTTGATCAAAACCTGGGCAGCAGGGCTGTTGAGTTTGATGCGGATGCTTCCGCTCTTGCATGGACGGTTCTCTTCTTTTCGCGATTTAACGCGAATGCCTCAATCCTATCGCAACTTGGTGCTGTTAGAGCTCGGATGGTGTCAAGCTGTTTGAAGGATGAGTCGGGTCGAGTGACAGTCGCGGCACTGGGTTCTATTGTTTTCAATCTTTCTATGTCCAGTGGTTCCCATGGCGGAAATTCAACTCACCCCAACTTCCGTGAGCGAGTCAGGTTGGCAAGAATCGCCGTTAAGTATCATGCTGCGAACACGAGCATTTCGGGTGATGTTGCTCTCGATTGTTCGGTATTTGGAGCCATGATGGTATTTATTGATGCTCAACATACGGGGGGCGATAGGATTCTTGTGGGCGATAGCGATCCTGGAGTGGATCCTCCTTTTTTTTCGGTTCTTCGTGATGCGCTTTTAGCCGGGGATGCCCCCGAAGAAGATGTTGAAGAGAGAAAGCGACATAGGAGCATGGCGAGAAAAATGTCTGCACTTATGCCTTCCTTAAATGGCAAGAGAATCCGCTCGTCGCTGCCGCGAGTCGATTGGTGGTCCATGGAGCTTAATTGCTCTTAATGATAGGGATTGATGTGGTGCGAGGCGTGAATCCCGGAAAAAGAGCTGCCGTAGCAAAAGCTGCGAGATTTATAATAGGTAAAGCAGGTGGCGGATTCTCGACACGGAGATTGCCGGAGGGGCGGACGTCGTAAACTGAAGGTGGCGAGCTTACCATCCGTATTGTTTGCAGTGAGTTGGCTAATAAATTAAAGCGTCGCTCAATGCATGTAAACTGAATTGTTGATGAGTGCATGTGCGTTGTTTGTCTTTATCTCTAATGCGCAGGCGGCAGGTTTGCGCGGAATGATGTAGCTACACGGCCAGTGGAATGGACTCAGGGGGAACGTATGTGGTCGGATATCGAAACAAAGCGTGATTACCTCAACTACCTCGAATTGGCGGAGGTTGTATCGGAGGTGTTGCTCAATCCCAGCATGCGGCCAGTCTCGGTCGGGGTATTTGGAACCTGGGGGACAGGCAAATCCAGCTTGCTGAATCTCATAGAAGTGCGGCTGCGGGAGGATGCAAAGGATAAGGTGATCATCATCCGATTCGACGCCTGGCTCTACCAGGGCTACGACGATGCACGCGCCGCACTTATGGATGTCATCGCGCGCCGGCTGTATGAGGCTGCGAAGAAAGATGCAGGACTTTTAGGGATTGCTAAAAGCTTGCTGGCGCGCGTGAACACCATGCGCACCTTGGGGCTGGGGATAGAAGTTGTTGCCGCCTTGCATGGCGTGCCGTTGATGGGCGTTGGCTCTAAAGCAGTGGCGGGCCTTGGAAAATTGTTCGCAGGAACGCCCGAGGCGGAAGACACTCAAGCGGCGGCGGACGGAGTTAAGGCTGTGGCTGGATTGGTGGACCCTGTAAAGGGTAAAAGCCCACCTGAACATGTTGATGCATTTCGTGAAGAGTTCCAGAGGCTGCTGGTTGGTCTGGATAAGACGCTGGTGGTCTTTGTCGACAACCTAGACCGTTGCCTGCCAGAGCAGACAATTCATACACTTGAAGCGCTGCGACTATTCCTCTTCATGGAGCAATCCGCATTTGTTGTAGCAGCTGATGAAGACATGGTGCGTCACTCGGTGAGTCAGCATTTCGATGGCGCCAACGAGCGGCATGTAACGGATTACTTGGATAAGCTCATCCAAATACCAGTGAGGGTTCCGAGGCTGGGCGTTACCGAAATTCGCGCATATCTCTTCATGCTCTTTGCTGAGGCTGGCGATGTGAGTCAAGCGAAGCTGGACGAGCTAAGAAATGCTCTCGAAAAGAACCTGCGCGCCAGCTGGAAAGAGCCACCGATAACGGTGGATGCGGCTTCAAACCTGGCGGGAGGCGATGACGCTATACGAATGAGTTTTGATATAGCAGAGCGCATGTCGGCGCTTCTGGCGAAATCAACATTTGTCGAGGGAAATCCGAGAATTGTCAAAAGGCTTCTCAATGTCGTGCGTTTGCGCGCCCGCATTGCGGCAAGGCGCGGCATGCCGGTAGACGAAGCCATGGTCGCCAAGTTTGCTCTATTTGAACGTTGTGCAGACCCTGTGGCCGTTAGGAAGCTCTATGCACTTATCAATGAAGCTGCCCAAGGAAAGCCTGAGCTCATGGCTACCTTAGAAAGTCTTTCTGACGATCCTAAGGAGTTCGAAGAGGCGTGCCCCGTAGAATGGAAGAAGAGTGCGGATTTTTTGCATGACTGGCTTGGATTGAAGCCTGCCTTAAGTGGCCTTGATTTGAGGCCATTGGTGTATCTCAGCAAGGAAACGGCTGTGTTGCGCTCCATTGCCGGTGACATGTCTCAGTCGTCGGCTGAGGCGGTTCTTCGTTTGGTCAATGTGAAGACTCTTTTGTCACCTGCCGCCGCGATGGCAATCACTGGCATTGCTCCGGGTGAACATGGGGCTGTAATGCGTGAGCTACTTGCTTCTCTCAGGGGACATGCGGACTGGAGTGTTCGTCCCGATGCAATAAATGGTGCGGTGCTGCTCGCCGATTCGGACGCAGATGCCGGCCGGCAGCTTGGCGCCTTTTTAACAGGCCTGCCAGGTAAGAAGTCACCATGGTTGAAGGCGCTTGTAAAAGACAAGGCATGGGCTAAGGGAGTAGCGTAAATGGGAACATCAACATCGAGCAAGGGAGCCAATAACCGCAGTCCCCTGGTTCCGCCGTGGGCGGATGTGGACGGGCAGGGCCCCGGGCCGGAGCCTGAGGAAAACCGCTTCAAGTCATTTCGGACGCACCTTGGTAAGTTCGTGGCGAGCGGTGATGGGCAGCAACTGAGTAAGGCGCTCAACAGCTACGCTCGCTCTTCTACTGGAGGCTCTGGGGTAGGACCCAGGCGCTTCGGTTCAGTCGCTCAGGCCGGCGCCGGCTTGTTCGGAACGCTGAATCAGCTTCGGACCAACTCGCCAGGAGCACCGGTCAACCTTGCTGCTTTGTCTGGAAGGCCAACGCGGGAGGTCATCGATGCCTTGGTTGACGCCCTTGTGCCAGAAAATGGCGACGCTGACCGAATCCGGACGGCGCTCAATGAGGCTCTTTCCATGTGTCTGGACGGGGTGGAGGCCTTCGACTTTGCCAGTATCACAGACGAGATCCTCGTGAACCTGATGGTGACTTATACGGCGCTATCGATTTTTCAAGCAATCGTCATGGATTCGGACAAGGCTTTTACGAAAGCTGACAGTCCCGAGGCTGTGGAGCGAGCGGAAAAAGAACTTATGCAGCTGGTTGAGGTTGTTACCGACAAGCATATGAAGCCGTTGCTGTTGGGAAAGATCTCGCAGCTGACCATCGAGGAAATGCAGGCTGTCCAAATCGCAGCCATCAAGGAAGTTTGGAAGGAGTGGGAGGAATATCAGTCATGACTACTGTGGTCGTGCATCCTGATTTGACTAAGCTTCCGGCTCCGCAAGCGGATGTTATTCCAGTCCACTTGTATGGAGGTGTTCCTAACCAACTAGGAATGGCCGCGATTGGGTTGAGTCTCTACAACCGGCTTGCCCGCCTAAAGGCACCTATTGACCCCGTTGCATTTGATTTTCTTTCGCTATCGATGGCGGTCACTGCCTCAGATACGTTTGTCAATCGAGATGATGCAGCCGATGGGTGGGCACGGGACATCCAGCTGACCGTCGCGCTTGTCGAACCTGCTCGTTGGGTGCCGGTGCTCCCTCTGCTGACGAGTGCGCTCAACTTCCTGAGTGGAGACGTCTGGTCTATCAAGCTTGTGGGGGACGGTGCGCCGCCGCCTGTCTTTAAGATTCGAACCAGAAGAGTGATCGACCCGGCCCATTGCGACTGCGCATGCTTGTTTTCCGGAGGTCTGGATAGCGCCATCGGGGTGCTGGATTTGCTCAAGAAGGATCGCAAACCGATTTTGGTGAGCCATGCTTACACGCACGATGCTAAGCGCCAGATTGAGCTTTTGCCGAAGCTGGGGACCAACTTGGTTAGGTTTGGCGCACAGGCAAATCCTAGTGGGTGGCTGGAGGTTGGGAACGACGTTCAAATGCGAACCCGCAGCTTCAACTTCCTCGCCATGGGAGTCTTGATGGCGTCCGCCTTGGTGGGTCCAGGAGCGAATCGCCGCACATTATTTGTCCCCGAAAACGGTCTGATCGCGTTGAACCCGCCTCTGACCCCGCGGCGGATTGGTGCCCTTAGCACCAGGACGACTCACCCTTATTACCTGAATCTCGTGCAGAGGATTCTTGACCAAGTTGGTTTGCTCGTCGACATCAAGAACCCTTACGCAGATAAGACTAAGGGCGAGATGATGAGGGATTGTCTAGACCAAGCTCGTCTTAGGCAGATTGCCGACAGGACCGTGTCTTGTGGGAAGTGGAAGCGCAAAAGAACTCAGTGCGGCCGCTGCGTTCCGTGCCTTATCCGCCGCGCTGCATATCATGGAGCAGGAATGAAGGATGGAACGGACTATCAACCGGAGGGACAAGTGCTCCAGCACTTCTTGGATCACGGCGCCGACGCTGACGATTTGATGGCGATGTTGCTGGCCGTCAGACGGCTTCCTAAGGCTGATGTGGCGAAATGGGTCGCACAGACCGGACCAATGCCACTGGTTGCAGCCGATCGCGATTCTCGCGTGGAAGCGGTGCGGCGTGGGATGATTGAGGTGGAGGGTTACCTCAGGTCACAAGTCCACTTTTGATGCCGGCTCCCACTGTAGACATGCATTGCCATCTCGACCTCTACCCTGACCCTGGGGTGGAGGTCGAGCGGGCAGGACGCAGTGGTGCCTACGTGTTGTCGGTTACAACGACTCCCTCTGCTTGGATCAAAACGCGTGAACTGGCTAGTCGCTACCCGCGTATCAAGACTGCCCTGGGGCTCCATCCTCAGTTGGCGGGAGAGCGTATTGGAGAACTCAGCCTGTTCGACCGCCTTTTGCCAGAGGCTAGATACGTTGGAGAGGTGGGCTTGGATGGCGGATCCGATTGCAGAGAGTTCTGGAGTCGACAGGTCGAGGTATTTCACCACGTTCTGAAATCGTGTGCCGACCAGGGCGGAAGAATCTTGACTATTCACAGCCGCAATGCCGCGACGGAGGTCATGGATTCTTTGGATCAGCATAAAGGCTTTGGTGTCGCGATACTTCACTGGTTCTCAGGGACAAAGAGAGAGCTGGCTAGGGCTATAGAAATGGACTGCTGGTTCTCCGTTGGAAGCGCCATGGTCAGCGGAGCGAAAGGTCGTGAGCTTGTGAAGCTTATGCCGCCGGAGCGCGTTCTCACTGAGACGGATGGCCCCTTTGCGAAGCTACGTGGACGGGCCTTAGCACCGGCCCAGTGCAGCGAGGTCGTTCAACACCTGTCCCAAACCTGGGGCATATCGGCTGAGGTCGCTGCCGAGCAAGTGGTGAAGAACCTGAGAGAGCTGGTTTCGCTGTAGCAGTGCTGAGAGGACAGCCAGTTGGTTGGATTCTTTCTGCGCCAGCGCTGACGGGCATGGTTCAATGGGGGCGTGTTGGTCTACTCTCCATGAGCGCCTTTAGGGCGCTCAGCAGAGCGTCGTCGTCGAGTGCCTGGGCGCCGGCTAAAAAAACCAGGTCGGCCACGCGTTGCCGTCGTTTCATTTCTTCTCGCTTTGCCATTTCCTGCTCCTTCGCTTCGCGGCGCTGGTTGGCTAAAAGCTCTCTTGCTTGCAGTTGGGCCAAGCGCTCGGTAGCCCGGTGAATTTGGTCTCGGTAGTGATTCGTTGCGGTCATGCCTTTCTCCTGTCGCTTAGAAATGAGTCAAGCAGGAAAACGGCTAGCGTCAAGCGTTGAGGTGCTCTCGAATTTCGTACGCCGTGCGACTCGAAAGTTCTGAAAAACAAAGCTTCAAAGAAGGAAGCAAGAGCGCACCTAGGTGTCACTGCGTGACATGTGCGCAAAGGGCTCCGCCCCTTGAACCCCAAGCGCCGGCGGCGCTTGCGCAAATCAAAAGCCAAGGCATAAACGAAGCAACCCCACTGCTTCGGAGCAACACCTCATGGCCATCTACCACGCCAACATCAAGACGTTCAGCCGCGCCAAAGGACATTCGTCCATCGCTGCGGCCGCCTACCGCGCCGGCCTGCTTCTCGAAGACGAGAAGACCGGGCAGCGCCACGACTACCGCCGCCGGGACGGCGTGGTCGAGACCCGCTGCATCGCCCCAGAGGACGCGCCCGACTGGGCCCTGGTCCCGGCCGAGCTCTGGCCGGCGGTGGAGGCGGCCGAGCGGCGCAAGGACGCCACGATCGCGCGCGAGTTCGAGTTCGCGTTGCCCCACGAACTCGACGAGGCGCAGCGATCGGCGCTGGCCATGGAGGTCACCCGTGCCCTGGTCAGTCGCTACGGGTTCGCGGCCCAAGCCAGCATCCACAGCCCCGGCTCCGAGGACGGGCTGAACTGGCACGTCCACGTCTTGGCAACGACGCGGCGCATGGGTCCGGAAGGTCTCGCGGACAAAACCAAGGAGTTGGACGGCGGGCCTTCGGGTCGGGTTGAAGTGCAGTGGGTGCGCGAACTCATCGCCTCCACCATCAACGCCCACCTTGAGGCGGCTGGCCTAGGGCTCCAGGTGGACCATCGCCGTTTGGAAGCGCAGGCCAATGACGCCTTGGCCCGCGGCGACCTGGTCGCCGCTGCCGTGCTCTCGCGGGAGCCGACCAAGCATGTGGGCAAGAACGCGACCGCCATAGCCCGCCGGGGCCAGGCCTCTGAGCGCGTGGAAGCGAACCGCCGAATCGAAGAGGCGAATGAGGAGGCCTTCCAAAAGCTCATCGCCGTCTTCGAAAACTAGGGGCGAGCGGTGGAAGTGCCGGTTGGCCACAGCCACGAACAGGCCCAACGGGAACTCCGCCGTCCACCGGCCGTGCTGCCCCTGTCGCTGGGCCGCGGGGCAGGGCGCATCGAGGTCTCTCGCAACATGGGAGCCATCGCCCAACGGCTGGGGTTGCTGGAGGAGAGCGCTCCCGGGACGCCACGCCCGGAGCCGGCATCCATCCCGACGCTCGTTGCCGAGTTGAGCCAGGAGTGGGGAGCACTGCGCCACGAGGCAGTGGCGCGTGCGCTCCACGCCACCCGCCAATTCTTGGCCTGGGCGGCCGAGCGTGCCGCGGCGTTCGCCGAGCACGCCCGGTTCCGCTCGGACCTGTTGGAGCTGACCCGGCGGTTACGCGGATTCAAAGCCAGCCTGACCCGGTTTGCACGGCGCCTGCAGGCCGAGCAACGCGCCTCCAGGCTCCGTCATCTGGCGGAGCGGTCCTGGGAGGACTTCACCGTCAACAATCCCCAGCCTGGCACCTCTTGGACGGAGCAGGATTGGAAGCAGCGGCGGGCGTGGCGCTTGAGCACGCTGGAAAAGCGGACGGCCGAGCTGGCCGAAGCGCGGGCCCGGGTCACCCCGGAGCAACAGGCCTTTTGCGAAAAGCAGGCGGCAGAGAGTGGCGGTCTCCTGGGGGCCTGGAGCCAGGAGATGCTCGGGCGCTATCCCCTCGAGCTCGACCGACCGTTGGTCTTTGGAGTCCCGGAGGCTCAACCGGCTGCGCTCGACGACCTGCCGACCCCGGTCCCTTAACCGACGTGCGCCCGCGACCACTGCGTCCCCGCCTCCCCTGCAACCACGGTGCCTCCTATT